>JABDJY010000352.1 GCA_013003285.1 Alphaproteobacteria bacterium
AACCGCCTGCGGTTGAGATCGCACCGCCGGACCCCGAGCCTCCGGTGCAGAAGGCCGCCCCGCCCGTCACGCCTCCCGCCAATCCGGCGCCGGAACCCAAGCCGGCGCCTGTCGAGATCACGCTGGAGGCCGTGCGCGAGGGGCGGGCGCTCCTGCGTCTGCTCGAGCGCGGCGAGGGACCCGATATCGAGATCGCCTGGCCCGCCGCCGCCGCTGCGCGGTCTGAGCTTTACCGTTTGTTCGCCAACTGTTTCGGTATGCGCACAATCGTCATGACGGACGGTGGCGAGATGTTTGGCGCGAGCGGCGACGGCTTTGACACGGGCGCGTTCAACAGCGACCGCTATAGCGGGTTCGTGCGCCAGCCGGCGGGCGGCATGAGTGCCGATGAGCGACGCCATGTGGAGGCGATCCGCCGTCGCCATGGCCTGAGAAGCGGCCAGGCGCTGCGCCTGTTTCCGCGCCGCGTCGACGCGATCCTGCTCGGCGGGTTGCAGCGTATCGCGGGGGACTCCTTCGATAAGGGCATTCGCATCCGGGCGCGCTACAGCGCCGTGGCAAACGGCGTCCAGGTCGCCGATATTCAAGTCGAGGGCCGGGCGACGGATGAAACGTTAGTGTTGCCCTATAACGCTCAGCGCGCTTGCCGGAACGTCCAATCCCGCTAAGCTGTCCCTAACCGGTATGTCGATATCGGCAATAGGGAGACAAGCTCATGATGCTAGACGGCAAGAAGATCATCGTTACGGGCGCGGCGAGCGGCATTGGCCGGGCGACGGCGGTGCTCGCGGCGCGCGAGGGGGCCGATGTGGCAGTGGCGGATATCGACTGCGCCCAGGCCGAGGAAACCGCCAAGTTGGTGCAAGCCGAGGGCCGCGAAGCCATCGTCATCGAGATGGACACGTCGAAGGCGGCCGATGCGCAGCGCCTGGCCGACGAGGCGGTGGCCGCGTTCGGCACCATCGACGGCATCGTCTGCGGCGCCATCAAGCTGCAACCGGCCAAGCTGGAAGAGCTGACCGAGGAAGCCTGGGACGCGGTGATCGATGTGGGGCTCAAGGGCTATTTCCTATGTGCCCAGGCGGCAGGCCGCGTGATGCTTGAGAAGGGCAGCGGCTCGATCGTGTTCCTGTCGTCGGTCGGTGGCGTGCAGCCCTATAACGGCGCCGGCGCCTATTCCATCGCCAAGGCCGGCACCATCATGCTGGGAAATTTGTTCGGCGTGGAATGGAGCGGCCGCGGGCTGCGAGCCAATACGGTCATACCCGGTCAGACGCGAACGCCCATGACCGAAGCGATGTTGGCCGACCCAGATGTTGCGGCCGGCCGTGCCGCTGTGGTGCCCATGGGCCGGGTGGGCCGGCCGGAGGAAATCGCCGAGGCGTGCGTGTTCCTGCTGTCCGACCGGGCGAGCTATATCAACGCGGCGACCCTGAAGGCCGATGGCGGCTTGGCGGAGAGCAAGATGATGCACATTCCGGGCCGCAACTGGGGCGGCAAGAACATGGAGTATTCGGCGGGGTAGGGTGCCCGGCGCTAAGCGGCGTTACATTCAGCCCAGATCGTAGAGGCTGGCCACGTTGCCCAACATCTTGGCGAGGTCTTCGGGTGCGGAGAGTTGCGGGGCGTGATCGGTGTTCAGCGTAAAAACGCGCGCACAAAGGGTCTCGGCGTGCATGCGCCGCTGCAGCGCGATGAACACGGACGCGTCCTGCGTGGTCTCGATATAGACCCGCGGCACACGGCCGAACATCGCTTTGCTCAATTTTAGTTTCGAGCGGCGGCCGCCCTCGGGTTGCGGGGTGAGCTGTTTTGCCGCCCAGGCGGCGTCGCGCGGCTTGGCCTGGGCGTAGAACACCGCTTTGGCCGAGGCCGGATCGATCATCGAAACCAGCCCGTCATCGGAATAGCTCACTCGTGCATGGGCGCCGGTCATGGTGTCGTCCCACGCGCGGGCATAGAAATCGAGGATCGATTCGCCGTCGGGCAGCAGGAACGCGCAGAGATAGATCGCGACGGCGATCCGTTTCGGCCGCAACTCCGAGACCTGCGCTGCGACCGTGCCGCCCATGCTATGGCCGACGACGATAACCGGACCGGCGATTTCGTCGATAATCGCTGCGACATGCTCGGCGTAGAGCATGGTGGTGACATCGCCGGGGGCGGTGTCGTCATGGCCATTGCCGGGAAGATCGACGGCGACGGCGCGGTGGCCTTGCGCTTCGAGCAGCGGAATCACGCGCCGCCACGCCCAGGCGCCCTGCCAGGCGCCGTGGATCAGCACGAAAGTTGCGGGCGCGTCTCTGGTGGTATCGGCGGTGATGTCGGGCCTATTGGTCTGACGGGTCGAGCCGGGTCGAGGTGTATTTCTCGACCCGGTAGGGACCGGAAAATACCGGCGCATATTTCGGCGGATTATGGTCGCTGGTGCAGGTCGGGATGCAGGCGATTTCGGCGTCGTAATTGGGATGGTGGAAGAACACCACCGACAGCCGGTCGGCCTGCGGGTCGGCGTCCTCGGGCGGGATCGCCACCCGGTGGGGGTTGGAGACGAAGCGGTCGTTGGTCCAGCGCATCATCAGATCGCCGATATTGATGACGAATGCGTCCTCGGGC
Organism: Alphaproteobacteria bacterium; assembly: GCA_013003285.1. Lineage (GTDB taxonomy): Bacteria > Pseudomonadota > Alphaproteobacteria > UBA6615 > UBA6615 > JABDJY01. The sequence continues at coordinate 2,617 of JABDJY010000352.1, forward strand.
GTCGAGACGTCGATCCAGTCGCCGGCACGGGTTTGCACCTGCAGACCGCCGGGCCGGTTCTCGCTCAGCAGCACGGTGAAGGTACCGTAATCGGAATGGGCACCGGCGCGCAGCTGGCCGGGTGCGGGCGCCGTTTGGGTGGGCGGGTAATGGATGATGCGCAAGGCGCCGATTTGCTTATCCGTATAGGGCCGAAAGAACGCGGCCGGCAGGCCCAGGGCGAGCGCGAATATCTCCTCGATGCGGCGGCACAGATCTTCCACCCGGCGATAATAGCGGATGGTGGTGTCGCGAAACTGCGCCGGTTCGTCGGGGTAAATATTCTCGATGAAATGGGCGTTAGCCGCCGCACACCGATGATAGTCGTCGTTAGGAAAATCCGGCGGGCCTAAGTGAAAAACTTCCTTGAGGTCGGGCGGCGTTTCCTCGCCGGATCCGTAGGCCAGACCTTCATCGCCGATGGCGCGGTAGCCCCGCGGCACGCCGCCGACCGGTGGCCGGACCTTTTCCTTGGTCCCCTCCGGCAGGGCGAAAAACGACCGGGCGGCGTCGCGCAGAGCGGCGATCAGTTCGGGCTCGACGCCGTGTCCGACGATGGTGAAAAAACCGATACCTTCGCACGCCGCGCGAACCTGGTTCACCACGTCGTCGCCAGCGGCGGCGTCGCCCACGAGAAACGGGCTTATATCGATGACGGGAACCTGGTCTTGTGTCATGGCACCTCGGGCACCTCGGCCGTTTCGGTCGACTATGCCGGTGATGCTATCACTTAATTTGCTCGTCGGGCACGTCATCGAACGACGCGTAATTCAGCGCGTAAAGGCGTGCGTATAACCCGCCCTGGGCGACCAGCGCATCATGGGGGCCGGTTTCGACCACGCGGCCGCTTTGCAGCACGATGATCCGGTCGGCGCCGCGCACGGTGGCCAGCCGATGGGCGATGACGATGCCGGTGCGTCCTTCGAGCAGGCGTTTCAGCGCCACTTGGATTTGCCGCTCGGTATGGCTGTCGATATTTGCCGTGGCTTCGTCGAGCACCAGGATTTTGGCGTCGGCGACCAACGCGCGGGCAAAACTCAATAACTGGCGTTGGCCCAGGGACAGGTTGCGGCCCTGTTCCTCGAGTATGGTGTCGTAGCCGTCGGCCAGCTGGCTGATGAAATCATGGGCGCCGACCACCCGCGCGGCCCGTTCCACATCTTCGCGGCTTGCGTCCACGGTTCGGTAGCGGATGTTCTCGAAGATCGATCCGGTAAACAGGAACGGGTCCTGCAAAACCATGGCGATGTGCCGGCCCAGCGCCGCCTTGGCATAGTCACGCACGTCACGGCCGTCGATCAGCACTGCGCCCTCGTCGATCTCGTAGAAGCGGTGCAACAGGGAGGTAATGCTGGTCTTGCCCGAGCCGGTGGGGCCGACCAGGGCCACGGTTTCGCCGGGCGCGACGGTGAAGCTCACATCCTGCAATACCGGTTGGTTTTTCACATAGCTGAAGGTGACGTCGCGGAATTCGACCGATCCGTCGATGCTATCCGGATTGAACGCGTTTGGCGCATCGTCGATCGCCAGGGGTACATCGAGCACCTCGAAAATGCGTTTGCCCGACGCCATGGCCCGCTGCATGACGCTGTACTGGATGGTGAGCGAGCGGATCGGGTCGAAAAAGCGCTGCACGTAGAATAGGAAGGCGACCATGACGCCGACTTCCAGCGCGCCGTCGAGGACCTGAAAGCCGCCGACCAGGATGACGATACCCATGGCCGCGCCGGTCAGCGTATCGACGATCGGCACCATGACCTGGGCCATCTGTGCCGATTTCAGGTGCGAATTCAGATTCTCCTGCACTTTTTCATCGTACAGGTCGAAATTCACCGATTCGCGCCGCATGCTCTGTACGGTGCGTACCGCGCGAATGCCTTCGGCCAAAGCGCCATTGGCGCTGGAATTGGTTTCGCGGGCGTGGCGGAAGGCAACCCGCGCGCGCGGCAGCCAGATCATGCGCACGATGAACAGGGTCGGCACCACCGACAGGGTGAGAATACCGAGCCCGAAATCCATCGATAGCATGATGACGACGATGCCGAACAACAGCACCAGATCGCCGAACGCGGTGACCGAGTTTTCAAGAAATTCCTGCAGCGAGTTCACGTCGCCGGTCAGGCGCGACATCATGCGCCCGGTCTCGGTCTTGTCCATGAACGACAGGGATACGTCCTGGAGATGGGCATACATGGCCTGGCGCAGGTCGAAGATGACGTGTTCGCCGGTGATCCCAATAAGCCGGTCTTGCAGCCAGTTCGCCCCGAAATTGACCGTGATCACCGCCGCGAATACCGCCACCACCAGTGCCAGTAGTTTGGCGTTGCCGCCCTCGGCCAGCAGGACATCGTCGATGCCGAAGCGAATGATCAGGGGGATCGCCAATTGGGCGCCGGTCACCACGAGCACCGCCGCAATGGCCAGCAACACCTGGCGGCGATAGGGGCGCACATAGGTCATGAACCGGCGCACCACGCCGCCATCGAACAGCGCGCCGAACATTTCCTCGTCCTGGCTGATCTGCGAGCCCACATAGGCGCGCGGCGGGCGGCCGCGTTCAGGCTGGTCCGGGGCGCCGTCGGTGGTCGCGGTCATTGCGCGGCTCCCTGCATATCCGAAGGGCCGCTGTCGAAATCATCGGCGAGCTGGTTTTGCAGGGCATGGAGTTCGGCGTAGCGGCCGCCTTGCGCCACCAGGCTTTCATGGGTGCCGCGTTCGACGATGCGCCCGCCCTCAAGAAATATGATTTCGTCGGCATGGAGCAGGGTACCCAGCCGGTGCGAGATGAAGATTGTCGCGCAGGTCTGCATCGGCGCTTTGAGAAGTTCGCGGATCTGCTGTTCGGTGCCGGCATCGATCGCCGCGGTGGAATCGTCGAGGATCAGCACCGCCGGCTGCAGCATGGCGGTGCGGGCAATGGCAATACGCTGCTTCTGGCCGCCCGACAGCGACACGCCACGCTCGCCGACCAGGGTGCCGTAACCTTCGGGCAGAGTGCCGATAAAGGTGTCGATCTGCGCCAGGGAGGCGGCGTTGGTGATCGACTCGTCCTCGGCCCAGGGGTCGCCATAGGCGATATTGTTCTCCAGCGAGGTGGTGAACAGGAACGGGTCCTGCGGCACGGTCAGCACCTGCCGGCGCAGCGATTCCAGGGTGACGTCGCGCACATCCTGGCCGTCGATGGTAATGACGCCGTCGGAGACGTCGTAGAACCGGGTCAGCAGATGGGCGATGGTCGATTTGCCGCTGCCCGGCGGTCCGACAATGCCCAGGGACTTGCCGCGGCGCACATCGAACGAGACCCCATGCAGAGCCGGCGGCGAGTCGGCGCCGCCATAGGCGAAGGAGACATTTTCGTAGCGCACGTGGGAATCTTTGATTTCCAGCGGCTTTGCGCCGGGGCGATCGGCGATGGTGGGTTCAAGGTCGAGCACTGCGAACAGCCGGCGGCCGGTGGTCGAGGCGCGGGCGAACGAATTCACCAGCAGGCCCAGTTGGCGCACCGGCAGCTGCAGGATGGTCATGAAGGCCAGAAACTCGGTTAAATCGCCGACGGTTAAACGGCCTTCCAGCACGCGTAGCCCGCCGACCCACAGAACCAGTCCCATGGCGATGAAAAAGGCGAAGGTCATGATGGTGGTGGAGGCGACCCGCGTCTTGATGCGCTTGTCGGCCAGTTCCATCGCCGCGTCGGCGGCTTCGCCATATTTGGCCAGCTCGTAATTTTCCGCGCCGAAGGCCCGCACCACCCGGATGCCGGTAAGGTTCTCGTCCATGATCCGGCCGATCACGCCCATGCGTTCCTGCAAGGCCAGCCACAGCGCGCGCAATTTCAGCCGCGCGACGGCCGAGCGCCAGGCCACGAAAGGCACGAAACTCAGGCTTAGCGCCCCGAGCAGCAGATCGGTGGAGAGCAGGAGATAGGCGCCGACCCCGATCAGAACCGTCAGCAATACCAGGCGCACCAGACCGGTGCTAACGAACATGCGCACGCCCTCCAGGTCGAGCATGCCGCGGGTGATCAACTCACCGGTATGAACCTGATCGTGGAACGAGAAGCTCAGGCTTTGCAGTTTGTCGTAAAAGGCCAGCCGGAGGTCGTAGGCCATCCGGTGGCCGACGGCCTCTCCCATATAGTTGTGGATGAGGGTAAACAGGCCGCGCAGGATCGACGCGCCGAGCAGCAAGGCTGCGGTCTGGAACAAGGCGGCGCGGGCCGCCGTGGCCGTGGCGTTTTCGGTGTCGAGCAGGCCCAACGCCCCATCGACGGCGCTACCCAGGAGCTGCGGTACGGCGAGCTGGAACAGGGCCGCGACCAGGGTCGCGCCCACGGCGATCGCCACCCGGCCGCGATGGCGCAGGCATAGCCTGACGATGCGCCACAATATCTGGGCGTCATTGCCTATGCGGCGATCGAGATTGGCAGACGAAAACGTCAACGATTGACCCAATTATGTGTGTGCGGGCGAAATTACCGGGGCTCCACCGACACCTAAAATGGTGGCGGACCGGAGCGACTAATTTTGCTGCAGCGGTTGGTTTGCGCGCCATTTATACAACAGCCGACGACTCGCGCCAGCCCGAGTGATCTAGTCTCTTTTTCGCCATTTTCCCAGCTAAAGATTCCGCTGGCTGCTCGCAAAGCGTTGACTTGTTGGCCGGCGTTGGGTGGGTCACCATAATCACCGTTAAAGCCAGGGAGCTGGGATATGCCGCAAAATTTCGATCCGGATGGCAATCGTTTGCCGATCAAGCTGGATTCCACCTCGAACGGCGAATTCGTGCCGATTCCGCTCGATCCTATCCATCGTCGGGCTAATCGGCTGGCGCAGGAATGGGCCAGCGAAAATGCCCGCCGGCTGGGAATGGCGCGGCGTAAATTCATGATCTCGGCCTGTGGCGCGGCGAGCACCTTATTGGCCTTCAATGCCGCCAACGCGGCCGCCGGGCGCAATGGCGGGTTCTTCGAACTCGACCAGACCGCCGCGGTCGATCCCGACGCCGCGCGCGAGAGTTTGGCGGGCCGCGAATTCATTTTCGATGTGCAGGGCCATTTCGTCGGTCAGAACGGCTTGGGCCGGACGGGGTTGGGCGATTCCGACACGTTTCTGAAGGACGTATTTATGGATTCCGACACCGACATGATGGTGTTGTCGTTCATCCCCTCGCGGCGCGAGCGCGAGCTTTTGACTATCCAGGAGGCCGACGCCACCAGGCGCATTGTCGACGCGATGGAGGGGACCCACCGGCTGCTGCTCCATGGCCGCGCCAATCCCAATCAGGATGGCGACTTGGCCGGGATGGACGAGCTCGCCGAGCGCTGGGGCGTGTCGGCGTGGAAGTGCTACACCCAATGGGGACCCGATGGGCGCGGCTTCTTTCTTAACGACGATACAGGGCTGAAGCTGATCGAGAAGGCTCGTGCTCTCGGTGTAAAAAATATCTGCGTCCACAAGGGGCTGCCGTTCGGCCGGCGGTCCTATGAACATAGTTTGGCCAGTGATATCGGTGTCGTCGCCAAGATGTTTCCGGACGTGAATTTCCTGGTCTACCATTCGGGCTTCATCGCCGGAGAGGCGGAGGGCCCGTACAATCCGCAGCGCGGCGAGGGGGTGGACGAACTCATTCGCTCGGTCGAGGAAAACGGCGTGGGCCGTAACGCCAATGTGTATGCCGAACTGGGCAGCACCTGGCGGCAGTCCTTCCGCGACCCCGACAGCGCCGCCCATATTATCGGCAAGCTGGTCAAGCATATCGGCGAGAACAATGTGCTCTATGGCTCTGATAGTATCTGGTTCGGCTCGCCGCAGGACCAGATTCAGGCGTTTCGTACCTTCCAGATATCGCCAGAAATGCAGGAAAAATACGGCTACGCGGCGCTAACCCCGAAGCTCCGGGCGCAAATACTGGGTCTCAACGCGGCTAAGCCCTATAGCATCGATGTGGGCGAGGTCCTCAAACGCGCGCGGCGCGATACCATCGAGAATCGCCGGACGGATTATCGCGAAGATCCCAACCCCCATTTTCTCACCTACGGTCCCAAGACCCGGCGCGAGTTCCTCGCCAATCGCCGCGCCCGCGGCGGCTCACCGATATAAAATTTGTTTTCTTGAACGTACCCCCCACCCCATCCCTCCCCCTCAAGGGGGGAGGGGGTAAATTATCGTCACCTCGCTATCATTCCCTCCCCCCAGCGAGGGGGAGGG
>JABDJY010000355.1 GCA_013003285.1 Alphaproteobacteria bacterium
CCACATATGACCGATCGTCCGAGATCATATATCCACCTCGCTCTCCTGAGTTTCGAATTCTTTTATCGCATTCAGATAATCCTGAACGGTGTCAATTTCCTTCCAGCCCTTTTCGATGAAAACACAATTTATGGTGACGCCCTGATCAACCATTTCCTGAATTAAATCGGTCAAATAGGCTTTCCGAAATGTCGTCGCGCGTTGAAATGGCCGATCCAGATACAGATCCTTTGCCCGGCGATAATGTTCTTTGAATAGTTTTGCCCCTGCCGCGCTCAACCTAAGCATTCCGATGAATTCTCCCAGTTTACCATGGGAATGATCCAGCTGTTTGCCAATTTTTATGACACGGCCCAGATCGTCGAACGTAACATTTTCTGCTTCTTCGATCGGATGATGGTCGCGACCGGTATAGTAATCTTGCCAGTCCAGATCGACGACGATGGAAATATCACCCGTCCCAGCCATGAGCTGTGCGACAACATGTTTTTCGAACAATATATCCGAATAACTTATAACTATGTCGCCAACGATCTCCTTTTCGGCGCAGAACAAAGACATAAGAATATTATTGTTCTCAAAGTCAGCGTTATCGACATATCGGAGATCCTCGTAATTTATTTTATCTCCGTGGTAACCGCGAATCACTGTAATGTCGCCAATCCCACAGTCCTCAAAAATATCCGTCTGTCGCCGCAATAGCGTTTTGCCGCCAAAGTCCAACATGCATTTAGGGCATTCATCCGTGAACGGTCGCAATCTGCTGCCCAATCCAGCAGCAATAATGATCGCCTTCGTGTCAGCCTGTTTCATTTGGCTGGCAAATTTCGAAAATCATTTCGAGACATCAATTTTAACCGGTAGTGATTTTTCTCGTTAAACTGATACTGGCGTTGTTTAGGCGCCGGCCGCAAGCCATGGAACTGAAGCGGTTACACGCCGTGCCAGTAGAGCAGGATCCTCTTCTATCGTAGCATCGATCGTCAAATCTGGGCGCTCGGGAACATGCCAAGGAATATCGATACCGACGACATCCGGAAGATCCCCCTCGGCCGCCTTGGCATAAAGACCCTTGGGGTCTCTTGCTCGTGCCAGGGTAAGCGGCGCATTGATATAAACCTCGAAATATCCAGGAATATTTTCACGATTCCAAGCAAGAAGGTCGGGATGAGAATACAACACGGCAACCAGGACGATTAGGTCTTGACGCGTAAGCGCCTGCGTAAGGCCCTGAATTCGTTGAATCTGGATTTTCCTTTCGGCTTCGGAATAGCCGAGATCACCCCCCATTGCGCTGCGAATTACTTCGCTATCCAGCAATACCAGATTCTGATGGGACGGCTTTAGCAATTCATAAAGCGCGTTGCAGAGCGTTGTCTTGCCCGCCGCAGAAATACCCGTAATCCAAATAACCATTTATTCCCTTTGTTACTTAGGGTTTGAGGACGCAAAAAATCGTCTTTTAGAATTAGGGCAGACGGTGATTTGCAATGAAATTCAATTCAGCCGAAAAATGTTCCAGCTCCGACGTGGCGGCGCAGTGGAGCCACATCCATCCCGAACAAATCGCGAGATAGAGATTCATATCGTCGTACCATCTCCACCAGCCGTTCGAAACCATGCGGGGTAGCTTGACCCCTAATAAATTCAAGTTTTTCATCGAATTCATTTCGGTCCATATCACGTGGTACCCGCTCCCGCGCCACTACAGACG
>JABDJY010000373.1 GCA_013003285.1 Alphaproteobacteria bacterium
ACCCAGATCACCACGATATAGAGCATAATCGTCAAGATTCCGGGGATTATGCCGGCGATGAACAGATCGCCGATGCTCTGCTCGGTCAAAATTCCGTAAATGATGAGCGCCGCCGACGGCGGTATCAAAATGCCCATGGTGCCCCCGGCGGCAACGGTGCCGGCGGCAAACCCTTCATTATATTCGTACTTGCGCATCGGCGGGATCGACACTTTGGCCATGGTTGCTGCGGTGGCCACGGAGGAACCCGAGATCGAAGCGAACCCGCCGCATGCCGCGACCGTCGCCATCGCCACGCCGCCGCGTTTGTTGCCCAGCCAGGCATGCGCGGCATCGTAAATATCCTCGGCCAGTGCGGCTCGGAAAACGAATACCCCCATCAAGACAAACAGCGGCAGGGTCACAAAGTTTGCGTTAAGCGCCAGGTCGAGAATTTGCTGGCTGACCGTCACCAAGGCGGGGCCGGTGCCGCGCACAATGGCAAAGCCGACAAAGCCCACCAACATCATCGCAAAGCCGAGCGGAAAGCCTAAGAAGGCGATAAACATCAGGATCGCGAAACCGACCAGCGACAGGAGCATTAGTCAGCCCCTTCTTCCAATTGGGGAAGATCCACGGTCACAAACCGCCATGCCATATAGAGCTGCACGACGACGCTGACGGCGGCCAATAGGGACAGGGCGAAAACGAACGGCGCTGTCGGCAATTGCAGATGCAGCGATAGTTCGCCGTCTTCCGCCATTTCTACAGCGGTGGTCCACATGCGTTCGGTGATGAACAGAATCATGCCGGCATTGGCGAGGAGGACGACGACCTCGCGAATGTTCTTGAACCGGGCACTCATGAACCCGTCGAACAGTTCCACCCGGATGTGGGCCCGCTTAACCGTGACCAGCGGCAGGGCGGAGAAAATCAGCAGGCCGAGTAAGAACTCGATGACTTCAACGCCGCCACGAATTGGACTGTTGAAGACATATCGGCCGGTTACATCGACGAAGGTGACAACCGCGATTGCCAGCATGAATGCCGCGGTCACGAACGTAAGAATGCGGATCGGCCAGACCAATCTGCCGGCGATGGCGCTGGGAACCTTATAGTCCTCTTTGGAGACCTGGTCCTGGGGGTCGGCAGAAGTACTCAAGCTACCCACTCACAAAATACATCGTTACCACCCAAGGCGAGTGGGGAGCCACCGTTGCGATAGGCTCGCACTGCGGCGGCTCCGCCATCTTCAGGGTTTTTCATCGCCATGTGGCGGCAGTAACGAACGCTCTATTCTAGCTCGGCTCGAAAGAACGCCATCGCGGCCTTGCCATCGACACCTTTCGCTTCCGCCGCTTTCAGCCAATCGGCTTCGGCGCCTTCAGCGAACTTGCGGAGAAATTCAACAAACGCCGGATCCGGCTCAACCAACTCACCGCCGGCCTCCTGCAGGGCCTTCAACGCACCGGCAGCGATCTTGTCGGTGGCGGCGGTGTTTTCAGAAATTCGCATTCCGGAAACCGACATGACCTGGTCTTGCTGTTCCTTGGTCAAGCTCTCCCATTTGGCCTGATTGATCAGCAGGGAAAAGGTCGTATTGGACAACCCGCCTGGAATGAGTGTTGTGGATTTGATGAAAGGCAGGATGCGAAACGCCCGCAACCCGTGGGCCGGAACCGCGACACCGTCGACTACGCCCTTCGACACCAGGCCGAAGATTTTATTCGGGCCGGAGGCTACCGGCACCGCGCCCAGTTCGTTCAGAAGGTTAGTTGTCAATCCTGGCGCGGCCCGCAACTTGAAGCCTTTCAAGTCGTCGACGGTTCTGATTGGTTTGCCACTACTGTGAATAACGTTCGGGGTCAGGACGAACGAACCGACAAGCTTCGCGCCTTTATATTCGTCTGCCTTCGCGAAGTACTCTTCGTGGGTCTTCCACAGAGCCGTGGACGTCTTTATTGCCGACGGCGAACTGAGCGGTAATTCTGCCACTTTGGGCATTTGGATGCGCTGCGTCTGGAACAAATTGGCCATGAGCACGACGTCCGCGACGCCTTTTTCCACCGTTTGCCAATTCTTCGGCGGCGGTCCCACCGCAGCGGCAGACAGTGTCGGAACCACAGCGCCGTTCGTGGCGGCCATAACTTCCTTGATCCAGGGGTTGATGATACCGACCTGGAACGGATGTTTCGGCGGCAAATAGTTGTTAATCAGAAGCTCGGTTTGTGCACTTGCCGGCGGCGCGAAAGCCAAACCCGCCGCAATGACCGCGCCAGACAGAATGGTGGAACCAGCGAATCTTGAAACCGTGAACATACTCTTCCCTCCTCGTTTATTTCGTTAGGGCCCGGTCAACCAAGCCTCATTTTGTTCGAGGATGGGGTAATCGTGTCGGCATTACCATCGGTCGAAGGTATGATAACCAATTCGTGATCGCACGATATAGCGCCCTCCAGCTTCGGTTTTGGAGGTTAACTGAGCGCGTCGATCGGGGGGGCTCGGACTTATACTTAATAATCCTGTTCCGGCAGAGGCTCAGACCGGCGCATAGAACGTGCCCTCGACTTCGAAAATATCGTCCTGGTTGAGGGCCGAGACTTCGAGGATGGTGCGCGGTGGAAACGGGCCGCCGGACCACAGTTCCGCCTGCACCTGGTTCACGATCGGCCGGTAGCGGTTCATATCGGTCACATAGACGGTGAGCCTCACCGCGTCGCCGAGTTTGGCGCCCTCCGAACTCGCGATGTGTTCCATGTTGCGGAAGGCCTGGCGGATGCGGTTTTCGTCGCCGGTCACCAACTCATTCGTCGCGGGGTCGATGCCGCGCATGCCGGCGACGAAAACAAAATCGCCCGCCCGGCTCGCCAGTGACCAAGTGCCCGTGGGCTCGATGGCGCCCTCGGGGGAGAGATATTTGACGCTTGTTTGGGCGGCGCGGGGTTCGGTCACGGGCTCATCCAACTCGGCTGGTTCATCGGCTCATCACCGCCATGTTATGTTTGCCGGCGACGTAATCCGCAATGACAATTTCACGCCTCGTCACCCAGCCCGTCACGTTGACCTGTGCCGTCGCGGCGGCGAACATGGCGCCTAATCGAGAAACGGGAGCAGCATTGTGGCGACAGTCGAATCCGGTGGGGTCGAGATTTCCTATGAGATTCTCAATCCCGACAGTTCCAAGGTGCCGATCTTTTTCATCGCCGGGCTGGGCGGCACCCGCGGCAGCTTCGCCAATCAATCGCCGGTCTTTGCCGAAGACCGGCCGGTGGTGCTGCACGACCATCGCGGTACCGGCGAGAGCGCCAAGCCCCTGGGCGTTTATACGGTTGAGAATATGGCCGCCGATATTGTCGCCATCATGGACGATGCGGGTATCGCCACAGCGCATATGGTCGGCACCTCGACCGGTGGGGCAATCATCCAAATACTCTGCCTCGATCATGCCGCGCGGGTGCAGAGCGCATCGATCTGCTGTTCCTGGCCCAAATCCGACGCCTATTTCCTGCGCCAGTTCGAAATGCGCAAACGGGTTCTGGCCGAGATGGGAGTCGAGGCGCTGACCCTGATGACCACCCCGGCGCTCAACGACCCCAAATTCTTCACCGACAATTACCAGCAGATGGTGGAGACCGAAAAGATGATGATCGCCACCGCGCCGCCGCCCGAGGTTGCGGCCCAGCGTATCGACGCCATCATGGCCCACGACCAGATCGACCGGCTGGGCGATATCGCCGTACCGGTCATTGTCGTGTGCGCCAAGAACGATGCGGTGACGCCGCCCTATAATTCTGTCGAGATGGCCGAGCGAATCCCCGGCGCCGAACTGAAACTCTACGAAGATGGCGGTCACTTTTTCTTCATGGTCCATGTCGACCGGTTCAACGCCGATATCGCCGACTTTATCGCGCGCCACGAATAGCCGCTCTCCGCGATTCACATCTTCGTGGCTCCTCCTTTCGGCCCCTTGGCGGCGCGGCGAATTGAGACGATAATTAAGGCCATGCGACGCCTCATCGTTGGATCCATGATTGCCTTTGGTTTGGTTTGGCCGCTCGCGGCTGGCGCCGACCAGAAGGACCCCGACCTGGACAAGCTGTTTGCAGTCCTGCAGACCAGCGACGATCCCAGCGCGCTATCGAACGCCCATGGCGAAATCTGGGAGCGCTGGACCCGAAACGAGGATAGCGAATTCAACGCCCTGATGGAGCAGGGTGTGGTCTTGATGGGCCGGCAGCGGCTGAACGAGGCGCTGGAGGTCTTCGACGGTTTGGTCGATATCGCCCCCGACTATGCGGAAGCCTGGAACAAGCGCGCCACGGTGCATTTCCTGCTCGGCAATCTCGCCGATTCCATCGCCGATGTGGACGCAACACTGGATTTGGAACCGCGCCATTTCGGCGCCCTCAGCGGTCTCGGGCAGATCCAGTTACAGCGCGGCGATCCCGAGGCGGCGCTGGCGGCTTTCGAGGCGGCATTGCGGGTCCATCCGCACCTGCCCGGCACCCGGGGGATCATCGAGCGGCTGCGCCGCGATCTGGGCCGTAACTCTCTCTGAATCCTGGTGATTGGTGACGCTCGTAAGTTGACAGTTGGACGCTCACAGTCCACCTAGAGCCTTCAGCAATATGTATTGGAAACGCCCATGAGCCGCGCAATATCGCGACCGCAAATCCTCGTTATTATCGCTGCGGCCGCCGTGTTGGCGATGACCCTGGGGGTGCGCCAGACCTTCGGCCTCTATCTCGTACCGATGACCGTCGATCTGGATTGGACCCGCGGCCTGTTCGGGCTCGCCATGGCATTACAGAATTTGGTGTGGGGGGCTGCCCAGCCCTTTGTTGGCGGGCTCGCCGACCGATATGGCTCGGGTAAGGTAGTTGCCGGTGGTGCGATCCTCTATGCCATCGGCGTCTTCGGCATGGCCAATGCGGTGACGCCGGCCGAGTTGCTGATCACCGGCGGCGTGCTGGTCGGCCTGGGCATGGCCGGCGCCGGCATCGCGGTGGTCTATGGGGCGGTCTCACGCGCGGTGGCGCCGGAAAATCGCACCTATGCGGTCGCCCTGGTCAGTACCATCGGCGCCCTGGGCCCGATGGTTCTGCCCGCGGTCAGCCAGGCGGTGATCGGCGCGGCGGGATGGTTCTTCTCGCTGACGGCGACGGCCCTCATCGTTCTATTGGTGACCCTGCTGACCCGTCTCTTCAATCATGTGGAGGCCCTGACTGCCGGCGAGCCCGATTTGAACCTGCGCGAAGTGCTCGCGGCCGCGCGCAAAAATTCCGGCTATATATTGCTGGTCAGTGGATTTTTCGTGTGCGGTTTTCATGTGACATTCATCGGTACCCATTTCCCCGGATATATCAATCTCCAGGGTCTGGAGCCCGGTGTTGGCGCGGTGGCGCTGACTGTGATCGGCGTGGGCAATATCATCGGCACCTACCTGGCCGGCGAATCGAGTAAGAAATATCGCCAAAAAAACGTCTTGAGTTTTATCTATCTCGCCCGGGCTTTGTTGATCGCGGCGCTGATGATCCTGCCGACGACAGAAATGACGATCTATGCGTTTTCCGCCGTGTTTGGCCTGCTGTGGCTCTCCACGGTGCCGCTGACCAGCGGGGTCGTGGCGCGGATATTTGGCGCCAAGCATCTCGGTATGCTGTTCGGATTTGTCTTCTTTAGCCACCAAATCGGGGCTTTTTTCGGCGCTTGGCTGGGCGGCGTGGCGTTCGACAAGACCGGCAGCTACACCGCCATGTGGTATGCCTCGATTGTCCTGGGCCTGCTGGCGGCGCTGTTGCATTGGCCGATTCGCGATCAACCGATGGAGCGCCTGGTTGCGCCGCAATCGGCCTAATAGTGCGCATAACACCGTAAAAAGCAGTTTATTCCATGACGAAACATTGAACTTTGGGTGACTTGCGTTTCATTTCGCCTGCCCCCATCGTAAAAGGGACGTAATGCGATCAGACCTCGTGGAGGAATAATGCTCACCAAAGTCAAACGCGGTTGGGAGTTGCCGGAGCATATGGCAACGCCCGAAGATGTATTTATGAACCGGCGGCAGATCTCCAAGACGCTCGCCGCGGGGCCGATTCTTGCTGCTGGCGCGGCGCCCCTGTTGATGGCGGGCCAGGCGATGGCGGCGGGCGACCCGACGGTGGATTTATATCCGGTCGCGCGGAACCCGAAATATGTACTCGACCGTGACATCACGCCCGAGCAGAACGCCATTAGCTATAACAATTTTTATGAGTTCGGCTCCCACAAGCAGATTTCGCGTACCGCGCAGCGACTGACCATTCGGCCGTGGATGATTTCGATCGACGGTATGGTCGATAAACCGTTCGAGATCGGCATCGACGATCTGTTGAAGAAGGTCGATCTGGAAGAACGCCTCTATCGCCACCGTTGCGTTGAGGCCTGGGCGATGGCGGTTCCCTGGTCCGGGTTCCCGATGCGCCAGTTGGTCGATCTCGCGAAACCGGCATCGGGGGCGAAATATGTCGTGATGCGTACGGTCTCCGGCAACAAATCGGAAATGCCGGGGCTGCGCCAATTCTGGTATCCGTGGCCCTATACCGAAGCGCTGACCATCGAAGAAGCGACCAACGAGATGGCGTTCATGGTGACCGGCCTCTATGGCAAGCCTGTGCCACCGCAAAACGGCGCACCGCTGCGTTTGGCGGTGCCGTGGAAATATGGCTTTAAATCGATCAAGTCGATTATCAGCTTCACCTTCACCGACCAACGACCCAAGACGTTCTGGGAGGCCCTGGCGGAAAAAGAATATGGCTTCTGGGCCAATGTGAACCCGGAGGTCAGTCATCCACGGTGGAGCCAGGCAACCGAATGGTTGCTCGGCGGCAGTCAGCGCGACCGTGTGCCAACGCAGCTGTTCAACGGCTATGGTGAATTCGTCGCCCATATGTACGACGATTTGGCCCGCGAACCGCTCTGGCGCTAATCATATCTGAGAAAAACAAGGCCGGGCCCCGTGAGGGGTCCGGCCAAGTTAAACAGGGAGGCTTCACGTCTTGGGAGACGTAAGGTCAGCTTGCGCTGACCTTCGCGTTGTGCGCCGGGAGGGTGGCGCGTGCTACGCGGACGATGCGTTTGAACATCGTGCTTCAATTTAGATAGACCCGCCGTCCAGATTTTCCATGTTCGTATATCGTTAATCAGACATGCATTTTTTGCATGCCATGATAAATCGTTTTATTTCAGATATTTACAGTGAATTTTGCCTAGAACCTGGTTTCGGCAACCTTACCCACGAGGAAATCCCGGAATACCCCAATACGCTGTGAGGACCTCAATTCCTCCGGGTAGACGAAAAAGGCGTCGTTACCGGGGCCCTCGAGTTCGGGCAATACGCGGACCAGGCTGCGCGATTCTCGGGCCAGGAAGTCGGGCAGGCCGGCGATACCGATACCCGCTTCCACCGCACGGACCATGCCGTACAGATTATTGAGGGTGAGCACTACTTTCGGTTCGCTGCCGATGGCTTCGCGCGCCGCACTCAGCAGCCAGTTCAGATTGGGCGCCGGCAGGGCACCGTCTTCGCTGTAGGTGATCAATTTGTGGTTGTCGAGATCGGTCACCCGGTCGGGCATACCATATTGCTGTAGATAATCCGGTGAGGCGAACACATGGGTATTCACCCGGGTCAGACGTCTTTGGATCAGGTCCGGCTGGGTCGGCGGGGTGAGCCGGATGGCACAGTCGGCCTCGCGCATGGAGATGTCGAGTTCTTCGTCCGATGTAATCAATGTGACTTCGATATCGGGGTAGAGGTCGATGAACTCGCGGATGCGCGGCGTCAACCATAACGACCCCAGGCCGACCGTGGTGGAAATCTTTAAGGGACCCTGGGGCCGGTCTTGCGCTTCGTTGAGTTTGGCCTCGGCCATGGTCAGTTTTGCGAAGACTTCGTGCACCGTGCGGTACAGCAGCTCGCCTTGCTCGGTCAGCAGCAGGCCGCGGGCATGGCGGTGGAACAGCTTACAACTGAGCGACTCTTCCAGCGAACTGATTTGCCGGCTGATCGCCGACTGGCTTAGATGCAGGCTGTCGCCGGCATGGGTGAAGCTGCCCGCTTCAGCCACCGCGTGGAATATCCGCAGCTTGTCCCAGTCCATCGGCATTAGCCAAGCCCCCTAATGTCGCGCCGATGACCCAACAACGGCTTATTCTGCGGCGTCGCGGGTATCGTCTTCCTCGGCGGCTTCGAGGAACTTCGAAGCTTCCAGCGCGGCCATACAGCCCATACCGGCGGCGGTGACGGCCTGCCGGAAGATCTTGTCCTTCACGTCGCCGGCGGCAAAGACCCCGGGGATGTTGGTTGCCGTGCTGTCGGGCGCGGTGATCAGATAGCCCTCATCGTCCATATCCAGATGGCCTTTGAACAGGGCGGTGTTGGGATCGTGGCCGATGGCGATGAATATACCGTCGACCGGAATGTCTGTAATTTCGTCGGTCTTGACGTTTCGAATGCGCGCGCCGGTGACCCCCAGCGGGTCTTCGGTCCCCACCGCCTCCTCAAGGACCGAGTCCCAAATCACCTCAATCTTCTCATTGCGGAACAAGCGGTCCTGCATGATCTTTTCGGCGCGGAATTCGTCGCGCCGGTGCACCACCGTCACCTTGGTGGCGAAGTTGGTGAGAAACAAAGCTTCCTCGACCGCGGTGTTGCCGCCACCGACCACCATCACCGGTTTCTCCCGGTAGAAAAAACCGTCGCAGGTGGCGCAAGCCGACACGCCGAAGCCGCTGAATTTCTGTTCCGATTCCAGACCCAGCCAGCGGGCCGAGGCGCCGGTCGTGATGATCAGGGTGTCGCCGGTATAGATATCGCCGGAATCGGTTTCGCACGCGAAGGGGCGTTTGTTGAAATCGATATTGACCACCACATCGTTGACGATCTCGGTGCCGACATTCTTGGCCTGGGCTTCCATTTGTTCCATCAGCCAGGGCCCCTGGATGGCCTCGGCGAAGCCGGGATAATTCTCCACATCGGTGGTGATGGTGAGCTGACCGCCCGGCTGCATGCCGTGAATCATGGTCGGTTTCAGATTGGCGCGTGCGGCGTAAACCGCCGCCGTGCAGCCGGCCGCGCCGGAGCCAATAATAAGGACTTTCGAATGATGGGTTTCGGCCATGTTGCTGGGTTCCTGGGGATTTGCGGGCGCTCGAGCAGTGCCCGGCCAATTGGTCTAGGCGACCAGGGTGATTTGATTGCTATTTAGATAGTCGGACCGCTGCCGCGAGGCAAGGGCAGCGCGGCTCGTCACAAGTGTTTGAAAGATTTAGAACGTCACCACGCTGCGGATCGATTCGCCCTTATGCATCAGATCGAAGGCATTGTTGATGTCGTCCAGGGGCATCACATGGGTGATCAGGTCGTCGATGTTGATCTTGCCGTCCATATACCAGTCGACGATTTTCGGCACGTCGGTGCGGCCCTTAGCGCCGCCGAAGGCGGTGCCTTGCCAGACCCGTCCGGTGACCAATTGGAACGGCCGGGTGGCGATTTCCGCACCGGCCGGCGCGACGCCGATGATGGTCGATTTTCCCCAGCCCTTGTGACAGCATTCCAGCGCCTGGCGCATCACCTCCACATTGCCGATGCACTCGAAGGAATGATCGGCGCCGCCCTTGGTCAAATCGACCAGATAAGGCACCAGATCGCCCTCGACTTCACTGGGATTGACGAAATGGGTCATGCCGAATTTTTCGGCGATCGCGCGGCGGTCGGGGTTCAGATCGACGCCGACAATCATGTTGGCGTCGGCCATGCGCGCACCCTGGATGACATTGAGGCCGATACCGCCGAGCCCAAACACCACCACATTGTCGCCGGGCTGCACCTTGGCCGTGTTCATCACCGCGCCGAGGCCGGTGGTGACGCCGCAGCCGATGTAGCAGACCTTTTCGAACGGCGCGTCCTCGCGAATTTTCGCCGCGGCGATCTCGGGTAGCACGGTGAAATTAGAGAAGGTCGAGGTGCCCATATAGTGGAACAGCGGTTCGCCGCCCAGGGAGAAGCGCGACGTGCCGTCGGGCATGACGCCCTCGCCCTGGGTCACGCGGATCGACTGGCACAGATTTGTCTTGCCGCTGAGACAGTATTCGCACGTGCGGCATTCCGGAGTGTAGAGCGGGATCACATGGTCGCCCGGCTTCAGGCTGGTGACGTCGGGTCCCACATCGACCACCACCCCGGCGCCTTCATGGCCCAGAACCGAGGGAAACAAGCCCTCGGGATCGGCACCCGAGCGGGTGAATTCGTCGGTGTGGCAGATGCCGGTGGCCTTGATCTCGACCAGCACTTCGCCGGACTTCGGCCCCTCGAGCTGGATGGTTTCGATGCTCAACGGTTGGCCGGCTACATGCGCGACCGCGGCGCGGGTATCCATGACACTCTCTCCTTGGGAAATTCTACTTTACGAAAATTGTCTCAGCCGATCCGTCGCGACGCAAGACACAATTACCCCAATGTGCGGGCATACATTTCGAACATCTTCGTCCAGGTCGCCTCGGCGGCGGCCTCGTTATACATCTCGCGTTCGGGGAAGGCGTAGCCATGCTCGGTGCCGGGATAGGTCTCGATCTCATGGACGACGCCGTTGGCGTTGAATGCGGCGGTTAGATCGGGGATGACATTATCGGGCACCCATTGGTCCTTCTCGGCGAAGGCCAAATACATTTCGCCCTGGATTTGGTCGGCCAATAGATGGGGCGAATCATCGTGTTCGGTGACGATCCACACCCCATAGAGCGAGGCGGTCGCGGCGAAGCGATCGGGATAGGTG
>JABDJY010000374.1 GCA_013003285.1 Alphaproteobacteria bacterium
CTTCCCTCCGACGGCATTGTAATGTGCCAATCCGTGATAGCGATGACCCCGCAGCGAGTGCTATATTAGCTTTTGCTGAAGGGCTGGAATTGGCTAATTCCTGCCCTAAACGGCCATTGCCAATTACGTCCGGTTTTGGGGGTATAGCGGACATGAAACGCGGAAAAGCGGACATGGGAAAATTCCTGTCCTGATGGGGATAATCTGGAAAAAGTCATCGGTTGAGTTCCAGTCCCATCGGGTGGCGCTAGGCATAAATGCAGTTTCAGAAAAACCCTTATTTTACAGTGAAAAAATGTATAATTGTCTTATAATTTGGGTTAGAGAGCAGCGGTCTAATAGGTGAATAGTGCCAAAGAAACGCGCCCGTGTTCTCGTCGAAGAATGCCTTAGCCTCGATATAAACCGCCTTAGCCGCGGCGGCGCGCTGACCCCTGGCGCTCTCGGCCACCATCACCGCGCTGATAGCCTCACGATAAATGGTGTGCAGACGGTGAAGTTGGCGTGGACGGCTTGTCACTATGGTGGTGAACGTCCGTGGTTTCGTTGTCCCGGTTGTAATCGACGCTGCGCCAAGTTGCTGGACTATCTTGACCAAGGTTTCCGGTGTCGCCAGTGCTACGGTGCTGGTTATGCCGTCGAAAACGACACGCCCGAGTGGCGCTTGCGCCGCAAAGCGAAAAAGCTGGAGCGCAGGTTAGGGCAAGGTTTCGAGCGGCCTAAAGGAATGCACCGAGCTACCTATCAGCGCCTCTGCGATGAAATCATCGATGCTGAAGAACTGGCCGACGAACTGTTTATCGAGAAGGTGTTTCGCGCCCGGCCGGTGAGGACAAGACGACCACGGCCGCGGGCTGCGCTGGAATTGCGCCTGTCAGGCCGCCAGATGATCGGCAGCGTTGAAATAGGGCAGATTGTCTTGTGACGAGCAGCCTATCAAGGCGAGTCTTTCCGCGATTCTGAGCGCCTTTTGGTATTTGCGTTCGTTTTCGTCCAGCGTGTGCGCGTCGAATGCCGCGCCGCAGAGCGAAATGCCATAGTGCGCTTGTAGGGTGCGGATTTTCTTGCCGACGAGCATACCGTCGGCGAGGTAGGAGAGGTTGAAGTCACTCTGTTTCACGATCTGAATGTCGTTTTCGACTAGATACTGACGAATGCGCGCTTCGGCCGCCAAAGCGACATCCCAATATTCGGATTCAGTTTGCGTCGGCTCGCTGGAAACCTCCTGGAAAGCCATGCAAAAGGCGAGAAACACCTGTTCTTTCCCGCTCGCCGAATTCCAAGCGGTACCCCCGAGGCTGCTCCAGACCGACGTGTTCATTTCGGCATAAACCTTGGGTACACGGTCAAAGAACAGCTGGTGCAGTCCGTGTTCATTCAGACCAATATCGAGCTTCTGTTCCTTGTAAATATCGACAGCGGCGTAGGAACCACAGACCGGACAAGTGTCATCGTCGTGGGCGCCTTTCATGTAGATGTTCGAACATCGCAATTTGTTCGGCAATTCGTTCTTGCAAAGCAGATAGACGGCGTTGCCGCCCTCGCCGGCATGCTGTTGCCCGATCCAATTAAACCGATTCATGAACTGCATATACGAGCGCCGATGACTCCAAAGGCTCCATTCCAGTTTTTCCACCGGACCGAACGTGCTCCAATTGGAACTCACATCGATGACGATGCACTTTTCCTTACCTGGCGCCGATCGCAACCCGCGGCCCACCGATTGACCCCACAGCACTTTCGATAAGGTCGGCCTGAGATGGACGATGATGTTGCAGTGCGGATTGTCCCAGCCTTCAGCGAGGACACCCACCGACACCATCGCCTCGATTTCACCTCTCTCGTGACGCGCCAGCAGCCTCATCCGCTCACCGATCGGGGTGCTGGCCGTTACGATGGCGGCCTCGATGCCGCTCCGGCGGATGGCCTCCAGCGTCGCTTCGGCAACGCTGATATCGGCGCAGAACCAGGCGGAGATCGGCTTCGCCGATAGCTTCAGGCGTTCCTCGCTATAGCCCCAGATCGCGTAATCGATCATCGATGACTTGATGATAGCGGGCGCCAGTTTTGCGACCGGGTAGTCGCCCGAGCTGATGTCGATATTGCCCAGATCCAGATCGTGGACAAAATGGGGCCGATAGACCGGCTGTACCAAGACACCTTCGTCGATGAGGTCTTCGATATTTGCACAATCGATAATGGCTTCGAAGGCAAGACTGAGTTGGTCCCGCTGGTCGCCGGTGCGGCGTTCCGGCGAGGCCGTCAGCCCCATGAAGCGCGCCGCGGCTTTTCCATGCTGGTTGAAATCGTCGATAATCCGCTTATAGCCGCTACCGTTGGGCGACACTCGATGCGCCTCGTCCACGATGATGAGGTCGGCCTTGGGTACCGCATCCGCCAATACGTCCTTGGCCCGCATATTGGTCGAGAGCAAAATGTCGTAATCCTCGAAGGCGGGTCCTGTGTCTGACACCGCTAACTTTCGAACTTTGTGCTTCTTGCCGAGAGCTTTCTCGAGCTGTTCCAACAGAACCAGCCTGTGGCAAAGCACAATAATCTTCTTGTCCTTGTAGAACCGTTCGACGATTTCGCTCGCGAGCACGGTCTTACCGGCCCCGGTGGGGGCTTTCAGGATAAATCGGCGGTGTTGGCTTGTGATCAACGGATAATCGTCGATGATTTTTTGTTGCCAGTTTCGAAGATGCATAGGGTGCTCATACCAGAGGGGGGACGGACGTGCGACGAGAATCGACGACCTTTTCTTAGATTGCCTGCGCCCTCATTAGTCTGAGGTAATGCTCCGCACGCTGGTACAGGGTCTCGACTTCGGTTGCATCACCTGTCGCTTCGGCAGCGCGGGCAAGTATCATATAGCGTTGGTGGCTTTTTTTGGCATTTTCGATGCCGTTAAGTTTGGTTTGCGGTCGCTTCGATTTCGATGGCGACCGCTTTGCCTGGTCCGAAAATGATCGGGTATCTTTGTTGGGACGACCAGTATTTCTGGTCCTCTTGGTACCGGTCCGCATAGCGGGTTCCTTTTATAGAGTGGAGAATGGTTTTAGAATGGGTTCGTGCGGCGCGCGAAAGCTGTGGCTTGTTTATAGCGACTGACTGAACTTGCGATTGTGATGATGTCCTTATAAGGGCCGCCCCGGTGCCGCGGAGCTGTAGGGGGGCTATTTTCGGCCCACACCGCTACGCCATGTCACTGTGGACTTGCATCGGCGGCAAACGCGTTCGCCAGCCCAAGCGCTGGGAAAAGGCGATTGGCAAACGAGGCACCGCCTCGTCTTTATTTCCACATCACCTTCAATCGCCGGAATCGTAGAGCTATCTCGCCTGTCCGCGTTCTTCGTCTCGCACAAAGTGCCGCGATCCGGGCAAGGGTCTGTCTCGCCCGTCAATGTGCGCAAACTTTCGTTCGCGATTGAACTATGTGACTTATCGGTGATCGGAACTACTCCAACGGCAGTAATTACCATTGCGCCGACGATGGAAGGGTCCATCGGGGGAAATGCTCACAATGTCTTGGGTAACACTCGCACGAACGAATAAGCCAAATAGGCCTGACATCCGTGGAATGTCTTGTTCTGTAAGTAGTGTCGAGATACCGAAATATCAAGGAGGGCGCCCACTGGTCGCCTTGACAATAACCTTCCGCTCCCAAACCGCGTTCCCATGACCGCGCGCCATGTGCTAACCCGCTGGTAGATTATCGTTCAGGCATGGTGAGGATTTGGCGGTTATGAGCGCGCAGAAACCCGATATTGAAATCGCCCGCGCGGCGACGGTTCGCCCGATTGCCGAGATTGGCGCGGCGCTGGGCATCCCGGCCGATGCGCTGCACCAATATGGGCCGCTCAAGGCCAAGATCGGCCTGGACTATCTGGAGACATTGGCGGAGCGGCCGCGCGGCAAGCTGGTTTTGGTCACCGCCATCACCCCGACCCCGGCCGGAGAGGGCAAGACCACTACGACAGTGGGGCTTGGCGACGGGCTCAACCGGATCGGAAAGAAGGCGGCCATCTGCATCCGCGAGCCCTCGCTCGGGCCCTGCTTCGGCATCAAGGGCGGGGCGGCCGGTGGCGGCCATGCGCAGGTCGTGCCCATGGAGGATATCAACCTCCACTTCACCGGCGATCTCCACGCCATCGGCGCGGCGCATAATCTGATGAGCGCGCTGATCGACAATCACATCCATTGGGGCAACGATTTAGCCATCGATGCGCGGCGCATCGACTGGCGGCGGGTTTTGGATATCAATGACCGGGCGTTGCGCCATACGGTGGTGTCCCTTGGCGGACCGCCCAACGGTTTTCCTCGCGAGACCGGTTTCGATATCACCGTGGCCTCCGAGGTCATGGCGATCTTCTGCTTGGCGACGTCGATGGCCGATCTCGAGCGCCGCCTGGGTAATATCGTCATCGGCTCCACGGCCGAGGGCGCGGCGGTCACGGTGCACGATTTGTCGGGCGACGGCGCCATGGCGGTGCTGCTGAAAGACGCGCTGATGCCCAACCTGGTGCAGACCCTGGAGAACAACCCGGCCTTTGTGCATGGCGGCCCGTTTGCCAATATCGCCCATGGCTGCAATTCAGTGATCGCCACCGACGCGGCCTTGCGGCTGTCCGATTACGTGGTCACCGAGGCCGGTTTCGGCGCCGATCTGGGGGCCGAGAAGTTCTTCGACATCAAGTGCCGCAAGGCCGGGCTTGAGCCGGATGCCGTTGTGGTTGTCGCCACGGTGCGGGCGCTGAAAATGCATGGTGGCGTGGCGCTGGCCGATCTGGCGGGGGAGAATGTCGACGCCGTTGCCAAGGGGCTGGATAATCTGCGCCGCCATATCGCCAATGTGGAAAAATTCGGCGTGCCGGTGGTCGTCGCCATCAACCGGTTCACCGGCGATAGCGACGCCGAGGTCGCCGTGATTGGGCGGGAGATCGCCAAGGATGATGTCGAGGTGATCGAATGCACCCACTGGTCCGACGGCTCGGCGGGTATCGAAGAACTCTCCCATAAGGTTGTCGAGCTGGCCGATAGCGGCAAGGCCGCCTTCGCGCCGCTCTATGGCGATGGGGCCGGGCTGTTCGAGAAAATCAACATCGTCAGCCGTGAGATCTATGGCGCCAGCGAAGCCATCGCCGACAAGGCGGTGCGCGACCGGCTGCGCCAATGGGAGGGCGAGGGCTATGGCCACTTCCCGGTCTGCATGGCCAAGACCCAGTACAGCTTCTCCACCGACCCCAATTTGAAGGGCGCGCCAAGCGACCATGTGGTGCCGGTCCGCGAGGTCCGGCTGTCGGCCGGCGCCGAATTCGTCGTCGCCATCTGTGGCCAGATCATGACCCTGCCGGGTCTACCCAAAGTCCCCGCCGCCAACTATATCGGGCTCGACGAAAACGGGTTGGTCGAAGGCTTGTTTTAGATGTGGTGTTAGGTTTCGGGTTGTGATCGCCGGGCGGCGTCAGGGTTTCGACAGCCGTTCCACTTCTTCCTTCGCTTCCTTCAGGCCAAGCCCGTTTCTGTTCCGCAGGAGCCGTATGGCGTCGATCTTGCGGCCCGCCGCCACCATCGCGCGAACGCTGTCTTCTGTGAGGTCTTTGGTCTTGAGACCTATCACGCTGCGGATGAGTTCGGCGGTCGGTTCCTGAAGCGCTGCCGAGCTCGAATAGAACCGCGACAGGGGCACCGTGTCGGTTGTCGTGTGAACCGTGATCCGGCAGGAGGGAACGGTCTCGCTAGAGCTGCTGGTTTCGAGTGTCACAGAGGTGATATCGGTGAATGGAATGGCGCCTCTGGTTTTTCGCAGCAGGTTCCATTTTGACCACCTAAATTGTCCGGCCTCGGGGTCGAATATGTTTCGCTCGCGGCTAAAAAAGACCATCGCGACGGCAGCGGATAGGGCGGCACTCGCGAATGCCTGCCAGGCCGGCTGTTCGTGCTCGGTGTAGCCGAACTGGATGCCGAAGCCGATACCTACCAATACGATCGCGGAGAGCGCGAAGACAGCCGGCACGACGAACGGCCGATCTTCAACGATGAGCTTCGTCCCGACCTCTCTCACCTTCATTTGGCTGATCCCGCCATGGCGCGTTGGCTATGCCCCGTCGTCGCCCAGATACTCCTCGGTCCAGCGGTCGTAATCGTCCTGCCGCAACACCCGCGCTAACAACTCTTTCGAGCCGGCATGGGAGATATCCGCCGGTGCGGAGCCTTCGCGCAGGGCCTTCAGCGTTTCGTAAACCGCGCCGACCCCGGCCGAGAAGGGCAGATGGCTCTGCAGGGCGATGCGCACGCCTTGAGTGGCGAGATATTCGCGATCTAACAGTTCGGCGCTGGAGCCGCCGAGCATGATCGGAATATTGATTTCGGCGGCGATGGCCTCAAGATCGGCGCGGGTTTTCATGCCGGCGAGGAATATGGCGTCGACCCCGGCCGCCTGATAGGCCTTAACCCGGGTGATGGTGTCGTCGACCCCGGTGATGACCGGCGCGCTGGTCCGGCCCAGGATCACAAGCCCCGGATCGCGCCGGGCCTCGATTGCCGCGCGCATCTTGCCGACGCCTTCTTCGACGGGGATGAGGCGCCGCGTATTGGCGCTGCCATGGGCCGGCGGCAGTTCCGTATCCTCGATGCTCATGGCCGAGATGCCGGCGATCTCCAGTGCCTCGACGGTGCGCATGACGTTCAGCGCGTTGCCATAGCCATGGTCGGCATCGACGATCAGCGGCAACTCGCCGGCGCGGCAGATGCGATGAGCCTGATCGGCGAATTCGCTCAAGGTCAGCATGACGATGTCGGGGGCGCCCAGAACCGTCATCGAGGCGACCGATCCGGCGAACATACCGGTCTCGAAGCCCAAATCCTCGGCGATGCGCGCCGAAATGGCGTCGTAGACGGAGCCCGGATGGACGCAAACGTCCCCGGCGAGCAGGGCGCGGAATTTTTCGCGGCGGTTGGTCCATCGCATAAGCTTGATCTTTCTCTGGGGAGTGGTGGCGCTATTCGGCGGCGCGGGTCATTGCCGCATCGTCCAACCCGTGGGTGACGAACGGCGTGGTGCAGGGCGGGCCGTTGGCGATTTCCATGGTCCGCAAATTCAGATCGATGATGAAGGCGGCATTGGTCATGGTGCGCTTGGCGGCCGGCAGGCGCTCATCGGGATGGCGGCAGATGGCGTTGGGCAAGCCGAAATGATCGGCCAGTGCCGCCTGGCACAGGCCCGCGTCGAGCTTGCCGACATCCTTGCGCAACAGCCGGTCGAGCCGGTTGGCGCGGTAGAGCGTGCTGGTCGATAGCCGCTCCATCTGCGACGGGCCGTGGCGTTGGTCGAGGAAATGATTGGAGTGGGTGACCAGACCGTCGCGCGGGTAATGGTAGGACACCGCGTTGGGGCTGGTTTCCACATCGATGATCTCGCCATCGGCATGGCCGACCACGAAGTTGGCCGAACAGACCCGCTTGGTCTCCACGATGGGACGCAGGGCCATGTCATAGGTCTCGGCGTCGAGAATTTCGCGGCAGCGCATATGGAAGGGTTTTTCGTAGGCGTTCTGGCCGTCATGGTCGGACACCAGCCCGTTCTCGACAAGGCCGATGCCGTGCTCGTTGACCCCCATCTTGCCGCCAACGATGCCCGCTTCGGTGTAGCAGATCAGGTCGGTGCCCGATTTGCGGCGGATGCGTAGAACCGCGCAATGCTCGTGGACGCCGGCCAGCCAGTCCCAGTTCTGGCCCAGGATGGTATGACCGCTGGCGGTCGCCTCGGGCAGGACGCCGAAGGTCGAGCAGCCGTCGGCGTCCTCGGCGATGGCGGCCAGATCGTTATCGCGGGCCTCCTTGCCAAACAGGCCGAAGGTGATTTCGTAGCGCGCATTCAGCATGGCGATATCGCCCAAAGGCAGGTCTGCGCCTTCGGCGACGCCTCGCATCTCTTCCGAATATTCCGCGTTATGGCCGGCGATGATTTCGACCCAGTTCTGACCCTCGGCGCGGGCGGCGGCGCTATCGAGCCCGCCGGCGGCGAAGCGCGCCAGATAGGTGTCAATATTTTCGGCGATCATCGGCGCCAGCTCGCGGCCATGAATCAGCCCGCGTTCGAACGGGTCGTCACCGAGATCGAGAACAGGGAGTTCGGTCATGGCATCCTCATCAGTAAAATTGCCGTCAAATTATATCACCAACATGGCGCGTGTGTTCAATGCTGGGGCAGGGGCACCCAAACGCGCTCGGCCGCAGCCTGGCTGCAGGCCTCGGCGAGCTGCACATCGCGGATACCGGCGCGCAAATCGGATACGAACGGCGCATCGGCGACAATGTGGCGGATAAATCCCTCCCAGCCGACCCGATAGGGATTTTTGTACGCGACGGTCTCGGGCACTTCGCGCCAGTCGTCGAGATAATCGGCACCGTCCTTGCCGGTGTTGGCTTCGGCCCCCAGATCGAATCCCCGCACTATAGGCGTGTTGGCCGCCGATTGTGCCCAGCAACGCCGCAGCCCGGCGACGGCCGACCCCGCCGTGCCGTCCACATGGAAGGTGACCAGATCGTCGTTGCGCACCCGCGTCGCCCACGAGCTTTGGATGGTGCCGAAGGCGTCATTCGCCAACTCGATCAGGGTCGTCGTGCTGTCTTCCACGTCGACTTGATAGGCGTCGCCGTTTTCGTCGATGCGTTCGGGCTGGGCGGTCCACGCGGTGGCGGCGACCTGGCGGATGGGGCCCAGCATGTTCTCGATCACATAGCGCCAATGGGGGTGCATGTCCGATAGCAACCCACCGCCGCCACTTTTCTTGTAGTTCCAACTGGGGCGCTGGGACGGCGTGTCCTTGCCGTCGAACACCCACCAGCCGAACTCCAGCCGGAAGCCGACGATGCGGCCGAAGAAACCAACTTCGATTAGTTGGTTGAGTTTCAGGAAGCCGGGCAGATAGAGCTTGTCTTCTACCGCGCCATGCTTGAGGCCGGCGGCCTCCACATCGGCCAAAAGAGATAGACCTTCGGCCACCGTCGGCGCCACTGGCTTTTCGGTGTAGATATGCTTACCGGCCGTGATCGCCTTGCCCAAAGCGGCGAGACGCTGATGGGTCGCGGCGGCTTCGAAGAACACCGAATAAGCGGGGTCGGCCAGCGCCGCGTCGAGATCGGTTGTCCAATCGGTCACGTTGTTGGCGCGGGCGATCTCCACCAGCCGTTCTTCGTTGCGGCCAACCAAAAGCAGCCGCGGCATGACAATATCGTCGCCCACCGGCAGCCCGCCTTCGGCGCGGATCGGAGCCAGCGCGTTTTGCAGATGCTGGGTCGAGCATATGCGCCCAGTTGCGCCATGGAGGATAATACCTAGGTCTTTTGTCGCCATCTTCACTGCTCTTCGAATACGAAAACTAATTGCACGCCTTACTACACCCCGGGCGCGTTTTACGATACCAATGGCAGAAATTTAGGGGGAGTTTTCCATGCCACGCCATATCGTCTGCCTGACCTACGACTTCGACACCCAATCCGGTTTCATCTCGCGCGGGATGAACACGCAAACGCCCTTGTCACGCGGCGAATTTGGCCACCGGGTGGCCTCGGGCCGCATCCTCGATACGCTGAAGGAACGCGGCCTGCCCTCGACATGGTATGTGCCGGGTTTCACCATCGAGAGCCATCCGCAAGACTGCGAAGCGGTGGTGGAAGGCGGCCATGAGATCGCCCACCATAGCTGGTCCCATATCCCGCCGGCCAACCAGACCCGCGAGGAGGAAGAGGCCGATATGGTGCGCGCCAACGACGCCATCGAACGTCTCACCGGCCAGAAGGCGCGGGGCTACCGCTCGCCGTCCTGGGATCTGAGCGAAAGCACCGTCGATCTGCTGATCAAGCACGGCTTTCTCTACGACAGCAGCCTGATGGGCTCTGACTATATTCCCTACCGGGCGCGCCGCAACGACACGTTTGCGCTGGGCGAGCCCTATCAATATGGCGAAGAGACCGACCTTATCGAACTGCCCATAAGCTGGTCGCTCGACGACCATCCCCATTTCGAGTTTTTCCGCACCCCCGACTTTCTAATGCCGGGGCTAAACTCGGCGCGCCAGGTGATGGACAGCTGGTACGACGAATGGTGCTACATGAAGAAGTCCGTCGACTGGGGCATCCTCACCTACACCATGCACCCTTATGTGATCGGCCGCGGCTTCCGCATGTTCGCGCTCGAAGGCCT
>JABDJY010000381.1 GCA_013003285.1 Alphaproteobacteria bacterium
CACCTATATCGTGGCCACCTTCTTCGGCATCATTCCCGGGACGTTTGTCTACGCATCGGTTGGCAATGGATTGGGGGCGCTGTTCGATGCCGGTGACGATCCGGATTTGGGCATCATCTTCGAACCGCAATTCCTTGCACCGCTCATCGGCCTTGCCGTCCTGGCAGTCATTCCGGTGATCTACAAGAAATTCCAGAAAAGCCGCAATCAGGCGCCTTCGGCCTGATCTCCAAACCAGTTTAGTAGGGCAGGTGACGTTATGGTTGAAACGCTAGAAGTCGATTTGTGTGTCATTGGGGGCGGGTCCGGCGGTCTCTCGGTGGCGGCAGGGGCCTCCCAGATGGGCGCGAAGACGGCGCTGTTCGAGCGCGGCAAGATGGGCGGCGACTGCCTGAACTATGGCTGCGTGCCCTCAAAGGCGCTGCTCGCGGCCGGCCACGCGGCAGCCCATTATGGACATTCCGGCACCTTCGGCGTCGAGGGCGGCCCGGCCCGGGTGGCCTTCGACAAGGTCAATGATCATGTGCACGGGGTCATTGCCGGCATCGCGCCCCATGACAGCGTCGAGCGGTTCGAAGATCTCGGCGTTCATGTGGTGCAGGAAGCGGCGCGGTTTACCGGGCTGCGCGAGGTGACCGGCTCGGACGGCACCCGTGTCCGGGCGCGTCGGTTTGTCGTCTCGACCGGCTCGTCACCGGCAGTACCACCCATTCCCGGCCTCGATACGGTCGACTATTTGACCAACGAGAGCGTGTTTCTACTGCGCGAATGCCCCGAACATCTCATCGTCGTGGGCGGCGGGCCGATCGGGCTGGAGATGGCGCAGGCCCATCGCCGGCTTGGCGCCCGGGTAACCGTGCTGGAGGCGTTTGAGATTATGGGGCCCGACGACCGCGAACTGGCCGCTGTGGTGCGCGCGCGCTTGGTTAGGGAAGGCGTCGAAATCAATGAGGGCACCGCCGTCAAAAGCGTCGAGAAATCCGAGGATGGCGTTGTGGCGATCGTCGAGCATGACGGTGAGGCGCGACGCGTTACCGGCAGTCACATACTGGTTGCCGCCGGCCGCCGACCCAATCTTGATGGTCTCGACCTTGAGGCCGCCGGGGTGGAATATTCGCGCAAAGGCATCGAGGTCGATGCCCGCCTGCGCAGCACCAACAAGAAAATTTTTGCCATCGGCGATGTGGCGGGCAGCTATCAGTTCACCCATGTGGCTGGCTACCATGCTGGCATCGTCATTCGAAACGCGCTGTTTCGCCTGCCGGCGAAGGTCAATTACAACGCCGTACCCTGGGTGACCTACACCGATCCGGAACTGGCGAATGTGGGCCTCAGCGAAGCCAAGGCGCGCGAGCAGTTTGGCGACGCGGTTCGCGTGGTGACGGCCTCGTTTGCGGAAATCGACCGCGCCCGGGCCGAACATCGCACCGAGGGCTTCATCAAAGTGGTCACCGGGCGGGGCGGGCGTATTCTGGGCGCCGGGATCGTCGGCTATCACGCCGGTGAGTTACTGCAACCCTGGATTTTGGCGATTTCGCAGAAAATGAAGATCGGCGCCATGGCCGGCATCATCGCGCCCTATCCGACGATGGGTGAAATTAACAAGCGCGCCGCCGGAAATTACTATACGCCATCGCTGTTTTCCGATCGTACGCGGCGGATCGTGCGGTTATTGGCCCGGCTCGGTTAGGCTTGGCCTTGATTAAACAATGGGGTGAGAGACTGACGTTGACCCCAATTTTCTGCTAATGAACAAAGCGGATGTTTCGACCGCAAAAATTCTCGCTCCCCCCGCTGCGCCGGTCGCTATCGGCGCGGCTGCTGCTGCTGACGATTTTTTTCGTTATGTTGGCCGAGGTCTTGATCTACGCCCCGTCGGTCTCGAACTTCCGCTTAACTTGGCTTAACGACCGCCTGGCGTCGGCCGATCTGGCTATTTTGGCGCTGGAGGCGGCGCCCGATGAGAATCTGAGTACCGACCTTAAGTCGGAATTGCTTGGCCGGGTGGATGCGTTTGCTATCGTCCTGACCCGTCCCGACCGCCGCCTGTTGCTCTATACCCAACCGCCGCCGGCCGTCGAGATCACCGTCGATCTGCGCCAGAGCTCATTGATGTCAGGTATCGGCGACGCCTTTGGCACGCTGGCGCGCCGTGGCGACGGCGTCATGCGGGTCATCGGCGAGTCGCCGCAAAATCCGTCCATGCTGGTCGAGGTGGTGTTAAACGAGGCCCAATTGCGGGCCGAAATGTTCGGCTATTCGCGCAACATCCTGTTGCTGTCGATCGTCATTTCGGTGTTCACCGCGACCCTGCTCTATCTGGCGCTGCAATGGCTGATGGTGCGGCCGATGCGGCGCATCACCGAGGGCATCACCGAATTTTCCCGCGATCCGCAGAACGCCGCCACGGGGGTCAAGCCGAGCCATCGCGACGACGAAATCGGCGTGGCCCAATCGGTGCTGGTCGAGATGCAGGATGATTTGCGGGCCTCGCTCAAGCAGCAGGAACGGCTAGCAGCGCTCGGTTCGGCGGTCAGCAAGATCAATCATGATCTGCGCGGCATCTTGTCGACCGCGGTTCTCATGTCGGACCGCTTGTCGGCGCTCGATAGTCCGGAAGTCAAACGCATCTCCGGCCCGCTCATCCAGTCGATCGACCGGGCGATCAATCTGTGTACGCGGACCCTGAACTTTGTCCGCGACGAAGGCCCTGAATTGCATCAGAGCCGATTCCGCTTGACCGAGCTGATCGATGAAGTGGCGGCTGACCTCTTGGTGTTGGGGGAGGGACAGACCGCGGTCAACGGTACGGTGACGGCGCTGGCGAACCGGGTGCCCAATGAAGTTGTCGTCGAGGCCGACCGGGATCAGCTCTACCGCGTGTTCGCCAATCTAACCCGCAATGCCTCGCAGGTCGGCGCCCATGCCATCGATATCAAGCTGGGGCCCGACAATTCGGACAATAAATATCTGGTCATCGATGTGTCGGATGACGGGCCGGGCATGGTGAAGTCGGCGCGCGACGGGCTGTTCAAGGCCTTTGCCGGCTCGGCGCGCAAGGGAGGTACCGGGTTGGGCCTGGTAATCGTGCGCGATGTGATGCGCGCCCATGGCGGCGAGATCGAGCTGCTCTCCTCCGACGATAGCGGCACCGTTTTTCGCCTGACCCTGCCCCGCGCCGACTAAAGCAGCGGACGGTTCCGTCAACTTTGTGTGAGAGGCCTTTCGGCAATGCGTCGGCGGACCAACCTCTATGCGTGAACGCTCGCTAGCAACTGTCCGGGTTAGCCGCCATGCCCTGTTCGCCCGCCACGACCACGCGTTGGTATCCGAAAAATCTGTGGTTTGGCGTTATCGCCCTCGTTGCGATGTTAGCCGCCGGCGCGTCAACCGTTCGTGCCGCGCCAAGCGCCGATCTGTGGCCGCGCTGGCAGGCTCATGACCCAGCATCGACCGCGATCGTCGACCATCGCGACTGGACCCGGCTTCTGGCGGGCTATGCCCAGCAAGGCGAAGACGGCATCGTTCGTGTCGATTATGCCGGGTTTACCGAGGCCGATAGGCAGGCGCTGCAAGCCTATATAGATCGGCTAACCGCCACGGCAGTGAGTTCACTCAACCGAGGTGAGCAGCTAGCTTACTGGATAAATTTATATAACGCGCTCACCGTGCGTCTGATCCTCGAGAATTATCCGGTCAGCAGCATTTTGAAAATTAATATCTCGCCCGGTTTCTTTTCGATCGGCCCGTGGGACAAAAAGTTGATCACGGTCGAGGCGGAGGAACTCTCGCTCAACGATATCGAACACCGCATTCTGCGGCCGATCTGGCGTGATCCGCGCATCCACTACGCGGTCAATTGCGCATCGCTCGGCTGCCCCAACCTGGCCCTACAGGCCTATACCGCGGCGAATGTGGAGACGCTGTTGGAGGCCAATGCGGTTGCGCATATCAATCATCCGCGCGGCGCCCGATTTGAGAATGGCGAGCTGATTGTGTCGAGTATCTATCGTTGGTTCGTCGCCGATTTCGGAGGTGGTGATGCCGGCGTTCTGCGGCACTTGCGGCAATACGCCCAAGCCGAACTAGCTGACAGGCTGGCGCGGACCAATCAAATCGGCGACGACCAATATGATTGGTCGATCAACGATGTGAAGGCGCAATAATTGTTCCTGTGCCGTGGCGGTTCCAACTTGCCACAATAGTCTCTAATTTCCGCACATGGCGGACGGGACCCAGAACCATCTTTTATTCCAGCGCATCGACGAGCGAAGCGACGAGGTCGCCGATCTAACCGCCGCGTTGATCCGTATTCCGACGATCAATCCGCCGGGCGACGCCTACGAGCCCTGCGCGCGGTTTCTCGGCGAGCGTCTCGCCGCGCGCGGCTTCACTGTCGAATATCTGCGCGCCGAGGGCGCCGCCGGCGATAGCGACCGCTATCCGCGCCTCAACATGGTCGCCCGTATCGAGGGCGAGGGCGCCGGGCCTTGCGTCCACTTCAATAGCCATATCGATGTGGTGGCGCCGGGCGCGGGTTGGACGGTCGATCCGTTTGCCGGCGCGGTGCGCGATGGGCGGGTCTATGGCCGTGGCGCCTGTGACATGAAGGGCGGTCTGGCGGCCAGCATCATCGCCGTCGAAGCCATTCTCGATCAGGGCATCCGGTTTCCCGGCGCCATCGAAATATCCGGCACCGTCGACGAAGAGAGCGGCGGCTATGCCGGTGTCGCCTGGCTGGCCGAGCGCGGCCATTTCTCGCCGCCGCGCGTCGACCATGTGATCATCCCCGAGCCGCTCTATAAGGACGCGGTGTGCCTGGGTCATCGCGGGGTCTGGTGGTCGGAGGTCGAGGTGCGCGGCCGCATCGCCCATGGGTCGATGCCGTTCTTGGGCGTGTCTGCGATCCGCGGCATGGGCGCTTTTATGGCCAAGGTCGAGGATGAGCTTTATCCGCGCCTGGCGCAACGGCGCACCCGCATGCCGGTGATCCCCGACCAGGCGCGCCAATCGACGTTGAATTTCAACTCGCTCCATGGCGGCTTGCCAGAACAAGGAGACGATGACGGCTTCCCCTCCGCTCTGGTCGCCGACCGCTGCCGGTTGGTGCTCGACCGGCGCTATCTGCTGGAAGAATCGGAAGACGAGGTAAAGCAGGAGGTGGTCGATATACTCGATGCGCTGAAGGACGAGCAGCCGGACTTCGACTATGCTCTGCGCGATCTATGGTCGGTGTCGCCGACCCTGACCGAACCCGACGCGCCAGTGGTGCGGGCGCTCGACCGGGCCATCGAGGCGGTGCTCGGCGCGCCGGCGCGCCATGTCGCCTCGCCGGGAACTTATGACCAAAAACATGTCGCCCGGATCGGCCATCTGCACGATTGCGTGGCGTACGGCCCGGGTATTCTCGAACTGGCCCACCAGCCCGACGAATATATCGATATCGACGATATGGTCGCGAGCGCCAAGATCATGGCCGCGGCGGCGTTGGGTTTGCTACACCGGTCGGCGTCATGAAACCGGGTCCGCGAAATTCCATCACCGATGTCCCCGGTATAGCCGTCGGCAATGCCGAAGACGAAAAGGTACGCACCGGGGTTACCGTCATCCTGCCCGACGCGCCGGCGGTGGCCGCGATCGATGTGCGTGGCGGCGGCACCGGCACCCGCGACATTGCTTTGCTCGATCCCGCCGCGACCGTCGAACGGGTCGACGCGATAGTCTTGAGCGGCGGCTCTGCCTTTGGGCTCGATGCGGCTGGTGGGGTGATGTCCTGGTTAGCGGCGCGTGGACGCGGCTTTGTCGTCGGCGACGCGGTGGTGCCAATCGTGCCGTCGGCGATCCTGTTCGACCTGTCCAATGGCGGCGATAAATCCGCTTTCGCCCAGGAAAGCGGCGAGGACTTACCCTATCGCGAACTGGGCCGGCGGGCCGCGCGTGGCGCGGGCGTTGAATTTTTACTCGGCAATGCCGGCGCCGGCCTCGGCGCCACGGCGGGGCCACTCAAGGGCGGGCTGGGCAGCGCGTCGTTCATGCTTGAGAACGGCGCGTGCATCGGCGCGCTGGCGGCGGTAAATGCGGCCGGCTCGGCGGTGATGCCGGGCTCGGACCGTTTCTGGGCCTGGCCGTTCGAGCAGGGCGACGAATTCGGTGGCAAGGGGGCACCCGCCGGGCTGCCCGACACGCTCGACCATGATTTCAGCAATCCGCGCATGAAAAAACCCGGCGCCAACACGACCCTGGCGGTCGTCGCCACCGACCTAACCCTCACCAAGGCGCAGGCGCAGCGGGTCGCCATCATGGCGCAGGACGGTCTGGCGCGGGCGCTGCGGCCGGTCCATACGCCGCTCGACGGCGACATTGTGTTCGCCCTGTCGACCGGCCGGCGCGCGCTGGCCGACCCCATCGCCGAGATCGCACAGCTTGGCACCGTCGCTGCAGATTGTCTGGCAAGGGCGGTGGCGCGCGGGGTCTATGTGGCGCAAAGCCTGGGCGATATGCGCGCCTACCGGGACATTTACGGCTGAGCCGTTGCGATTGCCGCTGACCGCTGGCCCTGTTATGTTGCACTGCAACAAACAATAAATTCAGTTCATTGAGTGGGGTAGGATCATGGGAAAGTTTCTCTTCCGCATTGCAGTATCGATCACACTGGGACTGATGGCGCTCGCCGCGCCGGCCCTGGCCCAGAGCAAAAATACGCTGACCCTCGGCATGACCTTGGAGCCGCCCCATTTGGACCCGACGGCGGGCGCGGCGGCGGCTATCGATGCGGTTGTCTACGCCAATGTTTTCGAGGGTCTGACCCGCATCGACGAGACCGGCGCCGTGCAACCGCAACTGGCCAGCGAATGGTCGGTCTCCGACGACGGTCTGGTCTATACCTTCAAGCTGCGCGCCAAGACGCGTTTCCATGACGGCTCGACGCTCGACGCCAGCGACGTGGTGTTCTCGCTCGACCGGGCGCGCGGTCCGGACTCGGTAAATGCCCAGAAGCCGCTATTCGCCGCCATCGACACGGTCGAGGCGGTGGATGCCAAGACCGTGCGCATCACGCTAAGCCGGCCCGAGGGTTCGCTATTGTTCAATCTGGGCTGGGGCGATGCGGTGATCGTCGGCCCTGAATCGGCCGAGACCAATAAGTCCAAGCCGATCGGCAGCGGTCCGTTCAAGTTCGATCAATGGGTCAAGGGCGACCGCATCGAATTGTCGGCGGTCGATGCCAGCGCACACCTGCAGAAGGTCACGTTCAGGGTAATCCCCGATCCCTCGGCCCAGGTCGCGGCCTTGAAGGCCGGCGATATCGACGCCGTCCCGCAGTTGAATGCGCCCGAGGCGGTGCTGGCCTTCCAGGCCGACCCGAACTTCGAGGTCGCCATCGGCTCCACCGAGGGTGAGACCATACTGTCGATCAACAATAACAAGGCGCCGCTCAACGATGTGCGGGTGCGCCGCGCGATTGCCCATGCGATCGACCGCAAGGCGATCATCGACGGCGCCATGTTTGGCTTCGGCACGCCGATCGGCAGCCATTTCGCGCCGCATCATCCGGCCTACGTGGATTTGACGGCGACCTATCCCCACGATCCGGCCAAGGCCCGCGCGCTGTTGAAAGAGGCCGGGGTGGAGAATTTAAAGCTGACCCTGAAACTGCCGCCGCCGACCTATGCCAGACGGGGTGGTGAGATCGTCGCGGCGCAGCTCAAGCAGGTCGGCATCGAGGCCGAGATCATTCCGGTGGAATGGGCGCAATGGCTCGAGCAGGTGTTCCGCGGCGACGATTTCGATCTCACCATCGTCTCCCACACCGAGCCGCAGGATATCGGCATCTACGCCCGCGAGAAATATTACTTCAATTATGACTCGCCCAAGTTCAAATCGGTGTTCGACGATTTGACCAAAGCCACCGATCCGGCCAAGCGCGCGGAACTGATGGGAATGGCGCAACGCATCCTCGCCGAAGATTCGGTCAACGGGTTCATGTTCCAGCTCGCCAAGCTCGGCGTGTGGAAGAAGGAGCTCAAAGGTCTGTGGCGCAACAGCCCGGTCCAGGCCAACGACGTGACTGGCGCGCGCTGGGAGTAGGCGGCACACTAGCGTTTCCAATGGGAACCATATTCGACCCCCACCCCGACCTTCTTCCCTCAAGGGAGAAAAAAGCAGCCTATCCGCTCCGCCAACACATCCCCTCCCCCCAGCGAGGGGGAGGGTTAGGGAGGGGGGGCTTTCGAGCCCATCGATCACGAGCAACTGATGATTTGGCGCCGCTGCCGCGGCGTAACCCCCCACCCCATCCCTTCCCCTCAAGGGGGGAGGGGGTTAAAGCGGTGTCCGTAAATGGGGCGCTGACACCATGCTGACCTTTGTGATCCGTCGCGCGCTGATCCTGCTGGCGACCTTGATTGTCGCCAGCGCGGCGATCTTTATCATCCTTGAGGTGTTGCCGGGCGACCCGGCGCTGCTGATCCTCGGCATCGAGGCGCAGGACGATACGCTGGCGGCGCTGCGCGCCCAGATGGGCCTCGACCGGCCGCCGCTCGAGCGTTACCTCGCCTGGATCGCCGGCATGGCGGTCGGCCAGACCGGGGTTAGCCATACCTATGCGGTATCGGTCGGCGAGCTGATCGCGGCGCGGCTCGAGGTGACCATCCCCCTGGCGCTGATCGCGTTTGTCGCCTCGTCGGTGATCGC
Source organism: Alphaproteobacteria bacterium (assembly GCA_013003285.1). GTDB lineage: Bacteria > Pseudomonadota > Alphaproteobacteria > UBA6615 > UBA6615 > JABDJY01. The sequence goes on from JABDJY010000381.1 coordinate 8,692, forward strand.
CGTGCCGCTGGGCATGTTCGCCGCCACGCGGCGCAACCGGCCGGGCGATTATGGCGTCATGACCTTCTCCCAGATTGGCATGGCGATCCCCAATTTCTGGTTCGGCATCATGCTGATTCTGTTGTTCGCGGTGGCGCTGGGCTGGTTCCCGGCTGCCGGGTTCCCGGGCTGGCAGGCGGGCCTTGGCGCCGGCCTGTGGGCGCTTGTGCTGCCGGCCACTGCGCTCGCCTTACCGGAAGCCGCCATATTGGCGCGGGTGACGCGCTCCGCCGTGCTGGAGACCCTGGGTGCGGACTATGTGCGCACGGCGCGGGCCAAGGGGCTGGGCGAGCGGCGGGTGCTATGGGCCCATGTGCTGCGCAACGCGTTGATCCCCATGACCACGATCCTGGGCCTGCAATTCGCCTTTCTGCTGGCCGGCTCCATCGTGGTCGAGAATGTGTTCGCCCTGCCCGGCCTGGGCCGCTTGATCTTCCAGGCGGTCAGCCAGCGCGACGTCATCGTGGTGCGCGACGTGGTGATGCTGCTGGTGGCGCTGGTGGTGGTGGTGAACTTCCTGGTCGATATCGTCTATGGGCTGATCGACCCCCGACCGCGGTCGGCGACATGAGTATCGGCGCGGGCGATATGCCGGCGGCAAAAGTCGGCCGTCTAACAAGCGTCTGGCGGCAGCCCAATTTCCTGCTCGGCGTGGCGCTGACCGCCCTGCTGGTGGCGGTCGCCGCGCTGTCCATGGTGTGGACGCCCTACGCCTTCGACGCCATCTCCGTGCCCGACCGGCTGCAGGGGCCCAGCGCGGCCCATTGGCTGGGCACCGACCTGTTCGGCCGCGATGTGGCCTCGCGTCTGATGGTCGGCGCGCGCAACTCGATCACCGTCGGCGTGGTGGCGGTGGGCATCGGCCTGGTGTTCGGCGTGCTGCTCGGCGCCATCGCGGCGGCGCGCGGCGGCTGGATCGACGAGATCATCATGCGCGGCTCCGACGTGGTCTTCGCCTTCCCCGCCATCATCTCGGCCCTGCTGATCACCGCCCTGATCGGCCCCGGCGCGGTCAACGCCATCATCGCCATCGGTATCTTCAACGTGCCGGTGTTCGCCCGCGTCACCCGCGGCGCGGCGCGCCAGGTTTGGGCGTTCGAATATACCCGCGCCGGCCTCGCCATCGGCAAGACGCCGCTGCAGGTGACGCGCGACCATGTGCTGCCCAACATCGCGCCGGTACTGATCGTGCAGGCGACGATCCAGTTCGCTATCGCCATTCTCGCCGAATCGGCGCTGTCCTATCT
>JABDJY010000394.1 GCA_013003285.1 Alphaproteobacteria bacterium
ATCGTAGTCGCCGCCGCCGTAGAGGCCGGGCATTTCCGCCGTCTCGCCGCCGATCAAAGAGCAACCGGCCAGCTTGCACCCGTCGGCGATGCCGGCGATGACATCGGCCGCGATGGCATTGTCGAGATGGGCGGTGGCGAAGTAATCGAGAAAAAACAGTGGCTCGGCGCCTTGGACCACCAGATCGTTGACGCACATGGCCACCAGATCGATGCCGATGGTTTTGTGTTGGTTTGCCTCGATGGCGATTTTCAGCTTGGTGCCCACGCCGTCGGTCGCGGCAACCAACAGCGGGTCCGTATAGCCTGCGGCCTTGGGATCGAAGATGCCGCCAAAACCACCCAGCCCGCTGGCCACGCCGGCGCGGCTGGTGGCCGCGGCGAGCGGGCGAATGATATCGACCAGCGCGTTGCCCGCCGCGATGTTGACGCCGGAGTCTTTATAAGTCAGTGAAATGTTGCTTCTCCGTCCGCCATGTCTTTGTCAAAATCATGCTATTGATTAGTGCTCGTAATTGCGGCCCAACAATAGGTCTTTCGATGTCATTTGCAATCTACCCCATGTTCCATTTTTTCCTCCAAATGTATCGCGCGCCTTCGGCCGTGGCGGCAGCGGTTCTGATCGCATTCGTCACGTTCGTGGCGAACCCCGCTGTCGCTGCTGACGAGGTGTTTTCGGTCAGCGATATTGCCGTCGATGAGACCGCCGAAACGGCGTCAAGGGCGCGGGCGAAAGCGTTCCGGGTGGGCCAACGGGAAGCTCTGGGCCAACTCCTGCGACGGCTGACCTTGCGTGCCGACCATGGGCAGTTGCCGAAAGTCGATAATGAGCGCCGGGAATTCATGGTGCAGGCCCTGCAAGTCGGCGACGAACGCACCTCCAATGTGCGTTATCTGGCGAATATGACGGTGAGTTTTAAGCCCGTGGAAATTCGGCGGCTATTGCGCGAGGCGGCCATTCCTTTTGCGGAGACACAAAGTAAGCCGGTTTTGGTTTTGCCCGTGCTGCGTCAGGGCGACACGCTGATGTTGTGGGACGAAGCCAATCTGTGGCGCGACGCCTGGTCTGAAATCCGGCTGAATAACGGCTTGGTCCCGCTTATTTTGCCGGTCGGCGATTTGGCCGATATTACCGATGTGGATGCCGCCCAGGCCGCCGAGGGTGATCCGCTTCGCCTGTCGGCGATGGCCAGCCGCTATGGCGCCGGCGATGTTCTGGTCGCTATTGCCACGCTGTCGGGGACCACAGGCGCGATCCGCGTCAATATCGCTGCCAGTCAGATTGGCGATCCATCGGTGGGAAGAATATTGCTCAACTTCCAGATTGCCGATCCCAACGAAGTGCCGAATTTGCTCGTCGGCGCGGCCACCGGAGTGATCGCGGCGATTGAGAATTCTTGGAAATCGAAGAACGTCATTCAGTTTGATCGTCCGGGCCGCATGTTGCTGGCGGTGCCGCTGACCTCGCTCGAACAATGGGTATCGGTCGAGCGTCGCTTGAACAATGTCGCCTCCATATCGGAAGTGTCCTTGATATCGCTTACGCGCGATTCCGCAGCGGTGCAGATTTCGCACTTTGGCGATGAATCCCAGCTTGCCGTGACCTTGGCCCAACAGGATTTGGCCTTGGAACTGCCCGCTTTCGGTGCGGCCGATGCCGATCCGTTTAGCTCGGTCCAAACGGATCAGGCGCTGCAAATGCGCGTTCTGCGGCCGACGACACCGTGACATCCACGCCGTGACGTCCACCGAAATTCCCGCACAACTCGTTCTCGATTTGGGGCACCGCCCGGCGCTGGGCCGCGCCGACTTTCTGGTCTCCGACTGCAACGCCGACGCCGTTGCCTGGGTTGATCGCTGGCCCGACTGGCCGTCGCCGGGGCTGGTTATTTGGGGGCCGGCCGCCAGCGGCAAATCCCATTTGGGCCAGGTGTGGCGAGCCCGGGCCGGCGCGCCGATGATTACCTCGGCCGATCTCGATGAGCGCGAACCGCCGGACTTGGCCGGTGAATTTGGCACGGTCTATTTCGACGGCGCCGATGGTATCGCCGGTAACGCGCACCGCGAACGGGTGGCGCTGCATGTCTATAATTTGATCGCCGAAAGGGGGGGGCACATCCTGTTCAGCGCCCGCACGCCGCCGGGGCGGTGGCCGCTTACCCTGGCCGATTTGCAATCGCGGTTGAATGCGTTGCCGGCGGTGACAATCGCGCCGCCCGACGATGCGGTGTTGGGGGCTGTATTGCTGAAACTGTTCACCGACCGGCAACTGCAGGTGGGGGCCGAAGTCTTCCAGTTTGCGACGGCGCGTATGGAGCGCTCGTTTGAGGCCGCCGAGCGGCTGGTCGCCGCTGTCGATGCCGCCGCGCTGGCCTCCCAACGCCGCGTGACCGTGCCGCTTTTGCGCCAGGTGTTTGCGCAAATCGGCAATGCCGGGCCGGCGAACGGGCATTCATAAATCTGTCGTGATTTGCGGATAGACTGGCGATGCGCATATATTTAGGCATCGTATAATTGAAAACGACCCCGGGAACTCTCAGCTTTAGTTGCTGCGGGAGAGGCGATATTTAAGTGACGGCAAGTGAAATAGCAGACGGTTCTGACTTCGATACGGCGGCCGTCGATGGTCAGTCGCCGGAGCGGTTCGTCAATCGTGAGCTGTCATGGCTGGCGTTTAACGAGCGAGTTTTGGAGGAGGCGAATAACCAGGCCCATCCCTTGCTCGAACGCCTGCGGTTCCTGTCCATATCGGCGTCGAACCTGGACGAATTCTATATGGTCCGTGTCGCCGGCCTAAGAGGGCAGGTGACAGCCGGCGTGAAATCGCCGAGCCAGGATGGCATGACACCCAGCCAGCAGCTCGCCGCGATCTATGAGCGCGCCACCACGCTGACCGGTGAGCAGCAGCGCATATGGCTCAAGTTGCGCGGCGAACTTCGCCACAATGGCATCACCGTGGTGGAAGCCGATGAGCTTGATAGCACTGAGCGTGCCTGGCTCGACGATCATTTTATGACGTCCATATTCCCGGTCCTGACGCCGCTCGCCGTCGATCCGGCGCACCCGTTTCCGTTCATCCCCAATTTTGGATTGGCGCTGGCGCTCCAGCTTGTGCGTCCCTCCGATAACCGCACCCTGGTCGGACTGTTACCGCTGCCGGCGCAGATCAACCGTTTCGTCGACCTGCCGGGAGACCGGAACCGGTTTATCCTGCTGGAAAAATTGGTGACCATGTATCTCGACAAGCTGTTTCCCGGCTTCGAGATGCTCAGCGCCGGTGCGTTCCGGGTCATCCGCGACAGCGACATCGAGGTGCTCGAAGAGGCCGAAGATCTGGTCCGGGTGTTCGAGACAGCGCTGAAACGGCGGCGCCGGGGCGATGTCATCCGGCTGACCATCGAAGCGTCGATGCCGGCCGACCTGCAAGCCTTCGTCACCAGCCATATCGGTGTCGATAAGAGCGATATCTTTATTTTCGATGGCATCCTCGGGCTCGACCGGACCAGCGAGCTGATTGTCGATAACCGGCCGGACCTGCTTTTCAAGCCTTTCGATATCCGCTTCCCGGAGCGTATTCGAGATTTTGCCGGCGATTGTTTCGCCGCCATTCGGGCCAAGGATATCGTCGTCCACCACCCGTTTGAATCCTTCGATGTGGTGGTTCAGTTCGTTCGCCAGGCGGCGCGTGACCCGCAAGTCGTGGCGATCAAGCAGACGCTGTACCGAACGTCGGAAGATTCGCCGGTGGTGCGCGCCCTGATCGAGGCGGCCGAGGCCGGCAAATCGGTCACCGCCCTGATCGAGCTGAAAGCGCGCTTCAGCGAAGAGGCCAATATTCGCTGGGCGCGCGAACTCGAACGGGCCGGGGTGCAAGTGGTCTACGGGTTCATCGATCTGAAGACCCATGCGAAGATCAGTTTGGTGGTGCGCCGCGAGGGGGCAGACCTCAAGACCTACGCCCATTTCGGCACCGGCAATTATCACCCCATCACCGCGCGCATCTATACCGATTTGAGCTATTTCACTATCGACCCCACTCTGTGCCAGGACGCCGGACGGATATTTAATTATATGACCGGCTACGCGCGTCCCGAATCGCTTGGCAAGATTGCCGTCGCGCCGATCAGCCTGCGACCGACCTTGATGGAATTGATCAGCGACGAGATTGCGCATGCCAAGGCCGGTCGGCCCGCACAGATTTGGGCGAAGCTGAACAATCTGGTCGATGGCGATATCATTGATGCGTTGTACAGCGCGTCGCAGGCCGGCGTTCAGATACGGCTGGTCGTACGTGGTATTTGCTGTCTGCGGCCGGGAATTGCGGGGTTGAGCGAGAATATTGAAGTGAAGAGCATGATCGGGCGTTTCCTCGAACACGCCCGTATCGTGGTGTTCGGCGGTGGCCATGAATTGCCGTCGTTACAAGCCAAGGTCTTCATCTCGTCGGCCGACTGGATGCCGCGCAATCTTGACCGCCGGGTCGAGATTTTGGTGCCGATCGAGAACGAAACGGTCCAGCAGCAAATCCTCGACCAGATCGTGGTTGCGAATCTGATGGACGTGGCGCAAAGCTGGAATATGAGGCCTGATGGTCGCTACCGGCGGGCGGACACGGTCGAAGAGGCAGAACCATTCAGCGCACACACATATTTTATGACCAATCCCAGCCTATCGGGACGCGGCAGTGCGCTCAAAGACCCTGGCAGCGCACCGCGTCTGCTGGTGCACAACCACGATTGATTATTAGACGTCGCGGCAATGGCGACACGCCTTAAATCACCAGACCGGCAGTCCGCCGGCGTGCTCGATATTGGCTCCAACTCGGTCCGATTGGTGGTTTTTCAGAGCCGGTCGCGGGCGCCGGTTCCGGTGTTCAACGAGCGGGTGATTTGCGGCATTGGCCGGAACCTCGACGCCACTGGTCATCTGCATGCCGAAGGTGTCGAACGCGCCCTGGCGAGTTTGCGGCGCTACGCGGCACTGACCCGCGCGATGGGCGTCGAGGATATAGATATCGTGGCGACGGCGGCCACCCGTGAGGCGACAGACGGGGCCGAATTTCTAGCCGAAATCGAACGCCTGTTCGACCGGCAGGTCGGCCAGCTCGATGGCGAAGAGGAAGCACGCCTCGGCGCCAGCGGGGTGGTGTGCGGTATGCCCGACGCCGACGGTGTCAGCGGCGATCTCGGCGGTGGTAGCCTCGAACTCGCGACGCTGACTAATGGCGAATACGGCTTGGGCCACAGTTTGCCGCTGGGTCATCTGCGTTTGCTGACCGACATCGGGTCGAAACAGAAATTGTTGTCGAAGCGCATCGCCGACGTGCTTCAATCGGTAGATTGGCTGCCGGAGATCGCCGGCCGGCGATTTTACGCCATCGGCGGCGCGTGGCGGTCGATCGCCCGGCTTCATATGATCCAGTCGGGGTACCCGCTGCGGGTCATCCACAACTACGCATTGCGCGCCGATCGGGCGGCGGAGTTTTGCCAAATTATCTCGGGCTTGAGCAAGGCGAGCCTGCCCCTGACCGAGGCGGTCCCGTCCCAGCGCGCCGCGGCGATGCCGGTCTCGGCCATGATCCTGCAACAGTTGATTATGAAACTGGCGCCGCGCGAAATTGTGTTCTCGGCGCTGGGTATCCGCGAAGGCGTATTGTTCGATCGTCTGGACGAAAGCGCAAAGGCACAAGATCCACTGCTCCTGGCATGCCAGGAAATCGCCGACCGCGAGAGTCGCTTTGGCGTTGCCGGCGATGATTTATCGCAATGGGTCGCGCCGTTGTTTCCTGACGAGGACGATGTGGCGCGCCGGTTGCGCATCGCGGTTTGTCTACTGGCCGATATCGGCTGGCACGAGCATCCCGATTATCGTTCCGAGCAAGTGTATTTTCGCATCTTACGGCTGCCGTTGATCGCCATCACCCATGTTGAAAAGGCCAAGCTGGCGCTGGCGGTCTATCGCCGCTATGGCGGCAGCATGGACGATCACGCCCTGCGGGCGGTCAACGCGCTTCTCAATCCGGAAGATATTCAGTGGTCGCGAACCCTGGGCGATGCGTTGCGCCTTGCCGAGACCCTCACGGGTGGCAAGTCGGCGTTGCTGGCGGGCAGCCGGTTACAGTTGAGTAAACAGAGGCTCACGCTTGAGGTCGATCCGTCCTCTGCCGATTTGGTGAGCGATGTGGTCCACAACCGGCTGTCGCAACTGGCCAACCAAATGCAGCGCAAACCGCGCCTGTCTATCGAATAAGACTATCGATTAAGGGCAGATTAGGAAGCTGTCTCGGGCGCGTCGTCGCGTTTGCGCCGACGACTACGCCGCCGGCGGCTGCCATTGCTGCTCGCCGGCTGGGCGACCGCGGGCAGCGGATCGATATCGCCGGAATCGTTGACCGTCACCAAGCGTACATGGGTGCCGGTGGCGGCCAGTGCGACTTCGCCATGTTTCAGCCGTAACGCGTCGGCGCCGAATAGGTCGCGCCGCCAGCCCTTCAATGCCATCACATCGGCATCGTCGTCGGCGGCGATT
>JABDJY010000405.1 GCA_013003285.1 Alphaproteobacteria bacterium
CGCACCGGTAGGGCGCTGGAAGAGGTCAAAGCAGACGTCGCCTCGGTGATCCCCATGGGCCGCGTCGGCCGGGTCGAGGAGTTTGCCGCCCTGGCGGCGTTCTTAGCGGGCGAAAATGCGGGCTATATCACCGGTACCGCAACCGCTATCGATGGCGGCCTGACCCGCCGCAGCCTGTAATTTTTCAAATTTTGATGTCGCTAAAGCCCCTCTCCTTTCGGGAGAGGGGTTGGGGTGAGGGGTTACAAACCTTGTCGTGTTCCCTCGATATACCGTAACCCCTCACCCGCTCGCATGCGCTCGCCACCCTCTCCCTATGGGAGAGGGTAAGATGCATCCTGGGATATTACGTGGTTGCAGTTTCCGCCCGGCGGCGGGTCGTGCTTTGCTCGGGCAGTTGGCGTGCATCATCCAAAATATAAATCCGCATGGGTTCGCGGCGGCCTCGCACTTCGGTGTCTTCACTGGGCCAAGGCGGATTTTCGATGCCGCCCAGCTCGGCGACCCGCTGGGAGATGATGAGCTGGGCGCCGAATTCCTTGGTCTTGGCCTCCAGGCGGCTGGCGGTATTGACCGTGTCACCGATGGCGGTGATCGACGTGGCGCGGGCATAGCCCATCTCACCGACGATGGCGGGGCCCACATGGATGCCAATACCGATGCGCAAGGGTGACGGCAGATCGGCCTTCAGAAGATCGTTGAGCTCGTCGAGGCGTTGGGCCATCACCCGGGCGGCCTTCAGTGCTGTGGCGCAGCCCTGTTCGGCGTTTTGATCGACACCGAACAGCGCCATGATGCCGTCGCCGATAAACTTATCGACCCGACCCCCGGCGCCCTCTATGGCTTCGCCCATGGAGCGGAAATACCGGTTGAGGATGAACACCACGTCATAGGGCAGCTTCTGCTCCGAGAGGGTGGTGAAGCCGCGAATATCGGCGAACAGGATCGCGATCTCCTGTTCCTGGCCCTGGGTCGAGGCGGTCTTGGCAAAACCGTCGCGCGGATTGGCGTTAGCCGGCAGCAGGGGCGTGACCGAGATATCCGCTGTCGGCCGAAGCTGGCAGGCCAGGCGCACGTCGGGCGCGGCCTTCACCCGGCGCAGCACCTTGCGCTCGTCCTCCGAGGCTTCCGGCAATAATTCGAGATCGCCGTTCACCCGTACCCGGCAGGTCGAGCAGCGGCCCCGCCCGCCGCAGACGGATGCGTGCGGGACGTCGTACAACATGCTGGTCTCGAGCACCGAGCTGCCGGGCACCGTTTCGATGGTGCGGCCGGCGGGATAGGTGATGCGCAGCACCCCACGCCGCCGCTCGGTATAAAGGCGGAACGCCCGGGCAATCAGGGTGCCGACCAAAAGCGCACCGAGGAAGATAAAAATACGGTCTTCCAGCAGGCCGAGCTCGGCGGCTTGCGCCGCCGTCGGCGCATTGGTGTCAATGGCAATATCGAGGCGCAAACCGGGATCGTCGGCGACCAATTGGCCGACCGCGCGTCCGCCATTGACGAAGCCAAGCAGGCCGAGGACCGGCACCAACAGAGCCAATCCGTAGAGCCAGGCGAGGGACCGCGCGAACCATGTTTTCAGGCGCAGCCAGTAATAGATGCCGATACAGGCATGGATCCAGATAATCACCGTCGCCGCGGTTTGACGGATGCCATGGGTCGGGTCGTCGACCCAGATCGCGAGCAGCACATAGGCGTAAGTGTCGTTGGTTTCGTAGAGCTGGACGGCGGCGCGGGTGCCGAGAATATGGCTGACCAGCAGGAGCGGCGCGGCGAACCCCAAAATGAGCTGCAGCGCCTCGCCGATCGACATTTTGAGCCGCCGCCGCCGGTACACCGCGTCCAGCGCCAACATCATATGCAGCAGAAGCGAGCCGATCAGTAGCACCGACCCGACCGGGTTGCGCCAGGCCAGCAGGAAGTATTCGCGACCCGCCTCCATGGCTTCGAGCGAGATCAGCCCCAGCGCATGATTGGCGAGGTGGGTGATGACGTAGACAAATAGAATGAGGCCGGTGCCGAGACGTAGACCGCGAACGGTAATAGAGAATCGCGGTTTTCCGCTATTTACAGCGCCTGGCGACGTTATATTTCCAGTTGTTGCTGACACGATCTTGAACACAGCCCAATTGCCACTATATCGACGCTCAGGGTAGCATGCCGCCAGCATGCCAGATACTTAGGGTAACAGACTATTCAACGAGTCTTGGAGCGTGGGGGCTCCGGCTAAGCAATCCGGGAGACGATTTGATGCGTAGACACCTTATCATGGCAGCCGCGGGAATTATGGCTATGGGCCTGCTCTCTACCAATGCGGGGGCTGCGAGCGGCGACCCCGATCCGCTGACGCCGACCCAAGTCAAAGCCGAACTGGCCAAGGCACAGGCGTCGATCAACGGCGAACAGTATAAGAGTGCGATACGCACCCTGAACGATATTGTCAGGACCAACGCGCGCAACGCCGACGCCTACAATCTGCTGGGCTTCAGCTATCGCAAATCGAAAGATTTCAAGCGGGCCGAACGCAACTACGCCCGCGCCCTGCGCATCGACCCCAACCATAAGGGCGCACTGGAATATATGGGCGAGCTTTTCCTCGAAACCGACCGCCGACCCAAGGCCGAAGAATTGTTGGCGCGGTTGGAAAAACTATGCCCCAATGGCTGCGAGGAACTCGACGATCTGCGCGGCGCATTTTCCGGCAACCAGAGCAGCACTAACCGGACCTGGTAACCCGCGCACGCACCCGATTTTTAGTGCGTCT
>JABDJY010000501.1 GCA_013003285.1 Alphaproteobacteria bacterium
CCTGGGCATCGCGCTGATCGCCTTTTCCACCGCCGAGATCATCGGCGGCAACGGCTTCATCAGCGCCTTCATTGCCGGCCTGGTGCTGGGCAATACGGTGCGCGGCCAATGCGCCGCCCTGTTCGAATTCGCCGAAAGCGAAGGCCAGTTACTGACCCTGCTCACCTTCCTGGTATTCGGCGCGGTCCTGCTGCCCACCCTGGGCGACGGCGTGGACTGGCAAGTCATCGTCTATTCGGTGCTTAGCCTGACGGTGATCCGCATGGTGCCGGCGGCCCTGTCGCTGTTCGGCACCGGGGTGCGCGGCCCAACGACCCTGTTTCTGGGTTGGTTCGGACCGCGCGGGCTGGCTTCGATCCTGTTCGCGCTGCTCGTTCTCGAGGAAGCGGCGATACCGCTGAGCGACGAGATTTTGCAGATCACCATCCTCACCGTCGCGCTGAGCATCTTGGCCCACGGCATCACCGCCGCCCCAGCATCGCGCTGGTATGCCGGCCTGGTGGCCCGCATGGGCGACTGCGAGGAGAGCAAGCCGGTCAGCGAAATGCCCCACCGGTTCGGCTCCATGGCGGCGGAACCGGCAGGTGGCGACGACTGATTTGGCTTTATCGGCGCCAGACCTATATCTGGTATCGGACGTAATCAAACAAAGACGGAGCCACGCATGACCGAGAAAGCCAAAGCCCGGGCCGTGGGCATCAACCATGTGGTGCTCGAGGTCGGCAATGTGGAGGAAGCGCTGGAATTCTATGGCGCGATCTTCGATTTCACCCTACGCGGTAAGCGCGAAGGCCGCGCCTTCATCGATCTGGGCGACCAGTTCCTGCAATTAAGCGAAAACCGCACCCAGGAACCAGATGCCCAGCGCCATTTCGGCCTGGTTGTCGACGACCGCGAACCGGTGCGCCAGGCCTTGGCCGATCTCGGCGTGGAACTGATCGGCAAACGGCTCAATTTCCGCGATCCCTGGGGCAACCGGGTCGAAGTTGTCGCCTATAACGACATCCAGTTCACCAAGGCGCCACACATTCTGCGCGGCATGGACGTCAAGGTGGAGAAAACGCCCGAGGCTATCGAAGAGCTCGCCAAGAAAGGCATGGCCCCCTAAAGGCGCGGCGACTAGTGCCGGCGGAAATCGTCGGCCGGGAAGGCGCCGAGAATGCGCACTTGGCTGGAGAAATAGTCGAGTTCCTCGAGCGCCCGCGCCACTGCCGGGTCGGCCGGATGACCTTCGATCTCGGCGTAGAAGCGGGCGACGCTGAACCGTTCGCCGGTGATATAGCTTTCCAGCTTGGTGATGTTCACGCCGTTGGTGGCGAACCCGCCCATCGCCTTGTAAAGCGCGGCGGGCACCGAGCGAACCTGGAAGATCAGCGCGGTGACGCACGGTCCGGCCTGGGGGTCGGGGTCGCGGCGCGCGCGCGATAGCACGACGAAGCGCGTGGTGTTGCCGATACGGTCTTCGAAACGGTCGCGTAACGCCTTGAGATTATAGATTTCGCCGGCCAGCGCCGGGGCGACGGCGGCGATCTTGGGA
>JABDJY010000478.1 GCA_013003285.1 Alphaproteobacteria bacterium
GGAAAAGAATTTCGACGATGTGGGCGACGAATTCCCCGAAGAAGCCCGGCGCATCTACTACGGCGAATCCGAGCCGCGCGATATCTACGGTAACGCGTCGGACGACGAAGCCGAAGATCTCGCCGAAGAAGGCGTGCCGGTCGGCCGTCTGCCCTGGCTCAAACGCCCCAACAGCTAATCGCCGCGACGCGTCTTATCGGGCTTTCATGCCCGACCCCATATAATTGACGTCGAGATCGCGCGGGTTGAGCGACCACAGGTCGGTCAGCGGGCTGTAGGTCACACCGGTCAAATCGGTGACGTCGATTCCGGCATTGACCAGGCCACGGTTCAGTTCCGAGGGCCGCACGAATTTGCGCCAATCATGGGTGCCGCGCGGCACCCAGCGTAGAACATATTCGCCGCCGACGATCGCCAGCGCGAAGGCCTTGGCGGTGCGATTGAGGGTGGAGAAAAACATCATCCCGCCATCGTTAACCGCGGCGCCGCAGGCAGCCAGAAACGCGTCCACATTGGCGACATGCTCCACCACTTCCATATTGAGGACCATATCGAACCGGCGGTTATCCGCGACGAGTTCTTCGACGGTCGCCATTTGGTAATCGATTGAGAGGCCGGAAGTTTCGGCGTGGATGCTGGCGATCTCGATGTTGCGCGACACCGCGTCGATACCGGTCACCGAGGCGCCGAGGCGCGCCAGAGGTTCGCAGAGCAGGCCGCCACCGCAGCCCACGTCGAGCACCGTCAGGCCGGCAAACGGCGTCAAAGAGGCCGGGTCGGCATTGAAATGGGCGCATGCCTGGTCGCGGATATATTTGAGGCGGACCGGATTGAACTTGTGCAGCGGGCGGAACTTGCCGTCGAGATCCCACCATTCCTCGGCCATGGCGCGGAATTTTTCCAGCTCACCGGGGTCGATCGACGATTTGTCTTTAGCGGTTGTCGCGGTGGCAGCCATGGTCCGTCCTATCAACGCCACTTGTCAGGGATTCAACGACTGAGTATGGATACGCCGCCCTTGCCCGACAAGGTCGCGAATTGACGCGGGCGGGCCGGCACGATTTCCGCCGCGTGGCAGGATCATCGTCGGACCGCCAGCAAACGAGGATTGAATGGGCCAGATAGTCGTAAAATTTGGCGGAACGTCTGTCGCCGATATCGACCGCATCAGGGCGGCCGCGGCCACCGTGAAGATGGAGGTCGAGCGCGGTCACCAGGTCACCGTCGTGGTCTCGGCCATGGCCGGCGTTACCAACGATCTGGTGGCGCTGACGCGCGAAGCCAATCCGATGCACGACGCGCGCGAATATGATGCGGTTGTGGCGACCGGCGAGCAGGCCACCAGCGGGTTGATGGCGCTATGTCTGCAGCAATTGGGCCTGTCGGCGCGGTCGTGGCAGGGTTGGCAGATTCCCATCCGCACCGACGATGTCCACGGTAAGGCGCGGATATTGGGCATCGATACCGAAGAGCTGGAAAGCCGGCTGGCCGATAACCAGGTTTGTGTGGTGGCCGGATTCCAGGGCCTTGGTCCGGATAATCGCATCACCACTTTGGGGCGCGGGGGGTCCGACACGACGGCGGTCGCCATCGCCGCCGCCCTGTCCGCGGAGCGTTGCGATATTTATACCGACGTGGACGGCGTCTATACGTCCGACCCGCGCATCGTGACGCGGGCGCGCAAGCTCGATAAAATCACCTATGAGGAGATGCTGGAAATGGCATCGCTCGGCGCCAAGGTTTTGCAGACGCGTTCGGTGCAATTGGCGATGGCGCATAGCGTGCCCTTACAGGTGTTATCTTCATTTGACGGTGTGGTGGGCAGCGATCTGCCCGGCACATTGGTCGTGGCCGAGGAAGAGATAGTGGAACAGGAAATCGTAAGCGGCGTGACCTACAGCCATGACGAAGCGAAAATCACCTTGTTGCAGGTGCCCGACCGGCCCGGCGTGGCGGCGGCGATCTTCGGTCCCTTGTCCGACGCCAACGTCAATGTGGACATGATCGTCCAGAACGTCTCGGAAAACGGCAATGCCACCGACCTGACCTTTACGGTGTCGCGCGGTGAATTGGACCGGGCCTTGGAAGTTTTGGAGGCCTGCAAGGGCGAGCTGGGCTTCGCCGCTGCGCTGCCCGACGCCAATGTGGTGAAGGTATCGGTGGTCGGGGTCGGCATGCGTACCCATGCCGGTGTTGCCAAGCGCATGTTCTCGGCATTGGCCGAGCACAATATCAACATATTGGTGATCTCAACCTCTGAAATTAAGATCAGCGTGCTGATTTCCGAGGAATTTACCGAGTTGGCGCTGCGTGCGCTGCACACTGCCTATGGGCTGGACGCGGCCTGATAGAACGCGGATCCAGCGTCGGTTGGACTAACCGTGTAGCGAATCTACCACAGGTGACCACCGCATAACGGCTTAGTGTGTTGGTGGCCGTTGAGTCGATTTGGTAGTGATTGGCAGCTATCAACGCCAAACATGGTTTATTTTCTTTTAATTAACCTTTGTTTACTACGTTGTTCGCCATGTAGAGCTCTGAATCATTAATTGCCCAGTTTGGCTAAGACCGGATCTTTAGTCGGTTGATGGGGGTCAGGTTTGAAGATGGTGGGACTAGAACAGCAGCCATTCCGTGTCATCGAAGGTGGCGGCGGATCAACAGCACAAGGCGACACACCCGTGGAAACTGTTGGTGCATTCCTGCGCGAAGCGCGCGAGACCACAGGCCACAGCGTGGCCGACGCC
>JABDJY010000490.1 GCA_013003285.1 Alphaproteobacteria bacterium
CCGCTGAGGCCGACCCAGATGGCGACCCGCCAAGCGCCGAGCGAGGCGCGCAACTCGGCCGGTTCACGCACCGCCATATAGGCCACCATGACGATGGTCTGGAACACCAGAACGAAGGCCAGGGTGACCGACGCCTGCATGATAAATCCTTCGCCGCCGAGCGACAGCGATGCGCCGCGATAGGACACCGCGGCGATACCGAACGCGGCGCCGGAGGCCAGGCCGATCAACGCCGGCCGCTCGGTCCACGAGGTCGCAATCGCCCGGAGGCCGGCCGGGCTACGCGCCGCTGAGATGGCGATCACGCCGGCCAGGCTGACCAGGATGCCGATGGTGGCGTTGAGCGACACGGTCTCGCCCAGAAAGATGATGCCGAAGATGGCGGCCTGGACGGTCTCGGTTTTCGAATAGGTGGTGCCGACGGCGAAGTTGCGCTTGTCGAACAGCGAGACCAGCAGACCGGTCGCCAATATCTGCGCCAGCCCGCCGATCATCACGATGACGATGAATTTGGCGTTCAACATGGGCACCGGCAAATCGGTGAGTACCACCAGCCCGGCAAGATAGAGTAAGGCGAAGGGGAAACCATAGCCAAAGCGCACGAACGTAGCGCCGGTGGTGCCGAGCCGGTCTCTCAGATGCTTCTGCAACGCCGAGCGCACGTTTTGCAGGAACGCGGCGGCGATGGTTAGCGGAATCCAAAGAAGGGTCATTAAGAAAAGTACCGGGCTCGGACAGGGAATTCTTATAGCGGTTTAATCGCTGTCATCAACATATAAGGATGGTGCGGCTCTAGTTTGCGGCGTTGCTCTCGGCTAACCTGCGCCCGCTTTGGGAGGGAAAATGGAACGCCGTCTGGCCGCCATTCTTGCAGCCGACATGGTCGGATACTCGCGGCTCATGGGCGCCGACGAGGAGGGCACCATTGCGCGCCAACGCGAGCACCGCGCGGCACTAATCGACCCGGAAATCGCCGGCCATGGCGGGCGCATCGTCAAGACCATGGGCGACGGCCTGTTGGTTGAGTTCGCCAGCGTTGTCGATGCGCTCAAATGCGCTGTCGCCGTTCAAGCAGGCATGCACGCACGAGAGGGTGAGACGCCGGAAGAACGGCGGATCCAGTTCCGCATCGGCATCAATCTCGGAGACATCGTCATCGACGGTGACGATATTCTGGGCGATGGCGTCAATGTCGCCGCACGTCTTGAAGGCCTAGCGGAACCGGGCGGTATCTGCATCTCCGACGTGGTTCACCAAAGCGTCGTCGGAAAGCTTGATTTGAACTTTTCGGATATGGGTGCGCAGCAGGTCAAGAACATCGACCGGCCGGTGCGTGTGTTTCAGGTGTTGCTGTCAGGTACAGACGAAGCGGAAGTCGAAGCGCCGGCGCTCCCCGACAAACCCTCCATCGCGGTGCTGCCATTCAACAACATGTCCGGCGATCCCGAGCAGGAATATTTCGCCGACGGCATTGCCGAAGACGTCATTGCCGATCTGTCAAAGGTTTCCGGCCTCTTCGTGATTGCCCGCAACTCTTCCTTTGCTTATCGCGGGGAAAGTTTTGACCTACGTGAGGTTTGCCGAGATCTGGGGGTCCGCTACGTTCTGGAGGGTAGCGTGCGTCGTGCCGGCAACCGGGTGCGCATCAATGCTCAGTTGATCGAAGGCGGTACCGGCGGGCACATCTGGGCCGAGCGCTTCGATCGCGACCTCGAGGATATTTTCGCTGTCCAGGACGAGGTCACGCGCGAAATCGTCGATGCCCTTCAAGTCGCCCTCACCGATGGTGAGCAAACTAGAAGAACGCGTCGCCGCAAGGTCGATCCCGAGGCCTACGACCTGCTGGTTCGGGGGCGGGAGTGTATATATCAATTCAGTGAACAAGCGATGGTCGAGAGCCGAGCGTTGCTTGAACGTGCGATTACGATTGCCCCTGATTTGGCGGCAGCCCACGCGAATTTGGCGCTCGTCCATAGCACAGAATATTTGAACGGCTGGAATAATCCGGGGCCGGACCATTTGGCGAAAGCTGTCATTATTGCCGAGCATGCGTGCATGATCGACCCTGAGGAGCCCCAAGGATTTCTTGCGCTCGCCCTCGTCAAACTCTGGCTTGGCGAATATAGCGATGCCGAACGCGCGGCCAGCAGGTCAGTGGAAATCAACCCGAATTTTGCGAGTGGCTTCACCGCATTGGGAAGTGTCCGCGACCTTACGGGCGAACATGAGAGTGCCGTTGATTGCGCGAAAAAAGCGCTCGGTCTCGATCCGCACTACCACACTGCGTTGCAGCTTTTAGGCCGTGCACTCTTTGCGCTCGGACGCGACGAAGAGGCTACGGCGAGTTTCGAACAACGGATTGTCCAATCGCCCAACTCCGACATGTCACGGGCGTTCCTTGCCGCAATTCATGGACATTCGGGCCGTCATGAAGAAGCGCGCCAGCGATGGCAGGAAATCATGGTGCTAAACCCAAACTTCTCCGTCGCGAATGTTCGTCGGACACTGGACTACAAATCACCGGCGCCGCTTGACCGCCTCGTCGAAGGCTTGAATAAGGCAGGATTACCAGCAGAATAAATAACTTACCAGATTATCCTAAAGCGTTGGATCGGGCCTTACGCGGATCAGTTGGCGGCCTTTGTTGGTGCCTTGGTAGAGGCCGGCCAGCGCGGCCGGGGCGTTTGCCAGTCCCTCGGCGATGTCCTCACGGTAGTTGATCTTGCCCTCTTTGAACCATTGACGGATATCGGTCAGAGCCTCTTCGTACTTGTCTTGGAAATCGAACAGGATGAATCCTTGGATACGAAGGCGGTTGACCAGCACGTTGCGTTCGAAGCGCAGCCCGGTGGGCGGCGGTACCCAGCCCTCGGTCGCCGCGGTTCCGCAAACGGTGACCCGGCCGTTCTGGTTCATGTGGCTCAAAACCGTGTCGAGAATATCGCCGCCGACATTGTCGTAATAGACGTCGATGCCTTCGGGGCAGGCCTCTTTGAGCGCTGCCGCCAGATCGTCGGTGGCCTTGTAATCGATGGCGTCGTCGTAGCCGAATTCCTCCCGGCACAAGGCGACTTTCTCCGGTCCGCCGGCAATGCCGACCGTGCGACAGCCCTTGATCTTGGCGAACTGACCAACGGCGCTGCCCACCGCGCCGGCGGCGGTCGACACCAGTACGGTCTCGCCGGCTTTCGGTTGGCCGACATGGAGTAGGCCGAAATAGGCGGTCAGGGCGCTGTGCCCGAGAACGCTGAGCGATGCCGAGAGCGGCCCATCGGCCAGATCGACCTTGCGGACGCTCTTCGGCCCCGGCGTAACGACGGAATATTCCTGCCACCCTGTATTGGCGACCACATAGTCGCCCTCGGCCAGATGCGGGCTGTTGGATTCAACCACGATGCCGACGCCGAAGGAATTCATCGTTGCGCCGGTCTCCACGCTGGCATAGTTCACCGCGGTACTGATCCAGCCCTTCATCCCCGGGTCGGCGGTGACGTAGATGTTGTGGATCAGCGCCTCGCCGTCACCGGGTTCGGGCGCATCGTCTTCGACGATGTCGAACAACTCGGGTGTGGGCAGGGCGGTCGCCCGGGTCTTCAAAATGACCCGCCGGTTTCGATGTTGTGCCATGATCTGAAAATACCCCCTGCTGGTACGCGCTACGGAATGTTTACGCGTTGCGCTATAATTACGTCTCAATAGGCCGGGGACAAGGGACGGGTAGTGGTTATGAAGTTCGGCGGGATTTGGGGGGGCGCTTTGCGCGCGCGCGCCGAGGGCTTCGATCGTTGGCTAGGCGTCGTGCTGCTGGCCGCCTTGGTCCTGTTGGTGCTGGGGCTGTTTTTGCCGGCGATCAAGATCAGTTCGTTCATCTTCCTCAGCCGCGAACTCTCCTTGGTGCAGAGCGTGTTCAAATTTCTCGAGGCTGGCGACTTTTTCATTTTCCTGGTGACCTTCGTCTTCACTATCGCCTTCCCGCTGTTCAAGATCGCCACGGGGTTGGTGCTGTGGCACGCCGCTGATATCTCCGGGACGTCGGCCAAGTCGGTACTCAATGGCCTGTCGGTGGCATCGAAATGGTCGATGCTTGATGTCTTCATGATCGCCCTGGCGGTGCTCGCCATCGACGGGCGTGTCATTACCGGCGCCGATATTCAGGCCGGCGCCATCGTGTTTTCAGCTTCGGTATTGATCTCGACCTGGGCGGTGCGCCGGCTCAGTGTGTTGGCAGCCCGCGACGATCGCGTGGAGAGTGCCTAACTCGATCCCGTCGAGGGGGCCGTCGTACCGGGGATCGGTGCGGTCTGGCGTGGCGCGACGGTGATCGACACCGTGCTGCCGCGGATCGTGTTGTTCTCGATCTGAATCGTCGCCGCCCGTTCGCCGCGGGTGAAGGTCAACACGCTGACCCCGGCTTGCACGCTCATCACCGGCGACCAGCCGAAGTTGGGCATCTCGGACTGGTACAGGCCAAACGCCTTGGTCGCCGACTGATCCACATCGAGAATGACCCGCCCGGTCCAGCGGTCGAGATCACCCAGTACCAGCGATTTTTCCACATCGAGATCGGCGCCCGGCGGGATCGGGATGTCGGTGAGCAGAGCAAAACTCTGCGAGGTTTCGCTATCGGACGCGCTGGTCGTCGGCTGCAGCGCCTCGCTTTGATTGCACGCAGCCAGGATCACCATGAAGGTCAGAAGCAAAACGGGGCGCCAATAGGCGTGAATATTAACCATAAACACTGACTAGCACTGGCTGTGAGTCGCGGAAACGCTCAATTTGCTGTGTCGTGACTCCAGCGGCCAGCCCCATTAGAATTGAGGGAATTCAACGATATAAGCAAATTCAGGGGTGACCGATGAAACAAATGCGCCGCGCCGACATTCCCCAATATCGCGCTTCTGGCAGCGACCGTCTGGCCCGCTTGGCCGACTATCTCGAAAACGTGCCGCCCGGCATGCTGACCTTTACCCGCTGGTACGGCGACAACCGCGGTTGCGCGATTGGTTTGGCGATCACCCATGACCTGTGGTTTCAGGCCCAGGGCCTGACCCTGGTCGGTGGCGGCACTTTGAAAGAGTGCCGGCCGGAATTCGAAGGCCGCTCGGAATGGCTGGCCGTCACGCAGTTCTTCGAGATTTCGCTCGGCAACGCCTTGGATCTATTCACCGCCGCCGGGTATGACGGCGAAATGCGGCCGCCGGCAGGCGCGGTCGCCGAAAAGATTCGCGCCCATCTGGCAACGATCGACGCCGGGGCCGAAGCGACAGTCGACGCGAGAGCCGACGCCGAATTCGCCGCCGCCTAAATCGGACCGATCAGCCGGCGAACTGGTCGAACGCTTCCAGTGCGTTGGCGCCATAGACCGTCGCCGGGCCGCCGCCCATCTCAATGGCCACGGCAATGGTGTCGAGGATTTCGTCGCGCGCCGCGCCCTTCTTGAACGACTGCTTGGTGTGATAGACGACGCAGCCTTCGCAGCGCTGGGCAATGGCGATCGCCAGCGCCATCAGCTCGGTGGTTTTGCCGTCCAGCGCCTTGGGTTCTTGCGCTGCCTGCATGATCGCGCGATGGGCGCGCATAGCATCGGGGTGGCCGCGGAATAATTCCGTGGCGCGGGCGTCCTGCGCGTCGGAAATCGCGGCGTAATCTTTCTCCATCATCTTCTCCTAATGTTGCCGGCGGGCGCGGTGCGGCCAGCGCGTATATTGTTCCTGATGAGCAATCTATGTCAGCGAATGCGCGAAAAGGAAGCGTGCCAGTGTCGCCTTAGCGATGGCCGGTATAAGGTGCTGCAGGCAATCTCGGCACGTCTGTACAACATTCCCCGAATTGAACGCCGATAGGAAAGCGACATGGCGACGGAGGCAGCCCGCCCCACCGATGCACCGCTGCGCGGCATCTTGATGATGTGTTTCGCGGTGCTGTGCTTTGCCACCATGAACACCTTCACCAAGGAATTGCGCGGTGAGTTGCCGGTAACCGGTATCATCTGGGGCCGCTACTTTTTCCACTTCGCGCTGATCCTGGTGATGTTTCCCCGGCGCGTGCCGACCTTGCTGCAAAGCGACGATAAGGGGCTGCAGATCGCCCGGTCTGTTCTGGTGCTGTTGGCGACCGCCGCCATGTTTATCGCGCTTGGTTTCATGCCCTTGGCCGACGCCATCGCCATCACCTTCGCCGGACCGTTATTGATCGTCGCCCTGTCGGCGCTGCTGCTGCATGAGCCTGTCGGGCCGCGGCGCTGGGGTGCGGTGATCGTCGGCTTTATCGGCGTGCTGGTGATCATCCGGCCGGGGGCCGGGGCCTTCCAAATGGCGGCGCTGTTGCCGGTTTCGGTGGCTTTCTTTTACGCCATGTATCAGATCATCACCCGCCATCTCAGCCACCGCTCCGATCCGTTGAACATGCTGTTCTACACCGCCATCGTCGGCGCCGTTGCCATGACGATTATCGTGCCGTTCGATTGGCAGACACCGACGCTGGAACAATGGTTGATGTTGGTGGCGGTGGGGTTCCTCGGCGGCCTCGGCCACTATGCCATCATCAAAGCCTACGAACGCAGCGAGACCTCGCTGGTTGCGCCCTTCGCCTATACCGAGATCATCTGGGCGACCATGTTCGGATTATTCATATTCGGCGATTTCCCCGACATCTACACCTTCGCCGGCACCGCGATCATCGTCGCCAGCGGCGTCTATG
This sequence comes from Alphaproteobacteria bacterium, assembly GCA_013003285.1. GTDB lineage: Bacteria > Pseudomonadota > Alphaproteobacteria > UBA6615 > UBA6615 > JABDJY01. Next base: position 6,700 of record JABDJY010000490.1, read on the forward strand.
TGCTGCAGCGCGAACGCAAGTCGCGGGCCGCCGGATAAAGCAACACCTAGAAGCAGGGGAATATCCGACAGCGGCGGCCGCGATCGTCGTGGGGATTGCGGGCGGGAAACAGGGTGCGGGTCAGGCGCGCCACCAGATCATCGAATTTGGGACTATCCAGACTGGTCACGCCGGTGGCGCGGCCGGTTGCCTGGCTTGCGGCGTAATCGCCCTGACAGAACGCCGCCAATATGCGCACCTTGCCGTCCACACTTCGCGCCGTGGTCGGGGGCTCGGTGAGTTTGCAAAGCTTGATAGTGTCGCGGATTTCGGTCGGGTTTATTGCCATGACGACCCGCCAGCGCGGCCGCGGCGGCGGTTCCGTGGCGGTGGTGAATGTCATGCGCGCGCCGCCATTATGACCCTGCATGCTGGCGACGACGGTGTTGGCGACTTGCGCCGCCGGATCGCCGAACGGGCTGCCAAAGCCGACCACCCCCATGGCATTGTCGCCACCGTGAAACCGGCCGAGCGCTAGGGGTTGATAATTGTGGGAGATATCGACCTTGGAGATTATGGTCGCCGCGGAACAGGCGGTGATCGTCAGCGCCACCGCAACCGGCCATATTAATGTGCGAACGGCAAGTGTGACGGACATGGTTTCACCCCTAAATCGTTTCGGGCCCCAAATTCCGATATCGGGTGTCCGGCGGGCGATTACAATTGATTTATCTACGCGGTGTAGCCGCCGTCGGCGGCGATGGTCTGGCCGGTCACCAGCGACGCTTTGGACGAAGCCAGAAAAGCCACAACCTCGGCGACTTCGGCCGCCGTGCCGATCCGCCGTAGTGCCGCGGCGCGCTCGATCGCTGCCCGCTCGCGCTCCGACACCACCGTGTCGAGTAGATGCTGGCCGAGGCCGGCTGAAATAAATCCCGGCGCGACGATGTTGGCCCGCACCCCGTTGCGGCCTTCCTCGCGAGCGATCGCTGAGGTGAGAATATTGACCGAGGCTTTTGGGGCGGCGGATAAAATATCGCGCGGCGCATAGCGGATGGTCGCTGCTGACGTCACCGCAACCACCGAACCCCGGCTGGCGCGCAAATGGGGCAGGGCGGCGCGCACCGTGTTGAAATAGCCCACCGGCTCCACCACCATCACCTCGCGCCATTCCTCGGGCGTAACCTCGCTGACGAAGGGTTGGCCGATGTCCGGCCCGACAGTGAAGACCAGCGTGTGAATGGCGCCGAACTGGTCGGCGATCCCATCGACGATCTTCTTCACCGCATCGGCATCATCCAGCGGCATGCAAAACGCCGCCGCGCGTTGGCCGCCATCGGTGATCGCCCGCGCCACGGTTTCGGCGGCGTCCTGGCTGCTGTTGTAAGTCAAGGCCACGTCGCTACCCTGGTTCGCCAAGGTGCGGCAGATGGCCTCGCCCAAGCCGCCGCTGCCGCCGACAACTAGCGCGGTACCAGCCGGGAAAAGCGCGTTCGGGTTCTGATCCTGGGGCATCTCTATTCTCCGTCCGTCGCCGGATGACATCTTTTCACAATATGGACCCCGACACCTAGAGTTTCAGATTTGCGCTGCCCAACCATTGGTCTAAAC
>JABDJY010000022.1 GCA_013003285.1 Alphaproteobacteria bacterium
TAAGAAGCGATCCTGCGAAGTCGAAACAGTGATCCTCAACGCTTGTCTACGGCTGGCTTGGATTCAGACTCCGCTCAATAAGGTCACACCCAATCTGTTTTCCGTCTATCGAGATACCAGTTGGTGCTTTAGTCCGGTGCTGAAGCCAGCCCGCCCCGAGAGTGTCGATGATCCACCGTGGGACCGGCAGCATCGCGTTGTCGGGTGGTACGGGTCCTATGAATGAGCCATGGCCTCGCCAGCACCCTGCAATAATTGACAAGCCTTCGAAGGCGGCAAGAACAGCATACTGCTGAGGGTCTGACGCGGCTTTTTCTTCGAGAACCTTGAGCAGCACATAATCGACAGGAAGAACTGGTTTTTCACGGGTGGACATCAGGCGTCCCTACGGAGCCGAACCACGTTGTCAGCGTCAGCAATGATAATTTCTAATCGCTGCGCCCATGCTTCGAGGGCAGCCCGCTTTTCCTTGTCGTAACTGTGCCGGTCATATGTTGCTGTGACACCAGTCTCGACATGGTTCAACACCTTGGAGACTGTTAACCGGGCAATGCCAAGGTCGCCGGTCATACGGCTAGCCGCGGTGCGCCTAAGATCATGAGGCACAAATTCGACACCGGATCGTTTCCGAATGTTATCCATTGCCCGCCAAACGGATCGCAGTGGCCCCTCGCCAGTTGGGCTTGGAAACACCCAGCCTGATTTTTTTTCGTGCCCCTCCGTCTGCAATAAGACTTCAATCGCCGGTTTCGATAGCGGCACCCGATGGGTTAGCCCGTTTTTGCTGAACTCTGGTGGGATTGTCCACCAGCCCGACGCCAAATCAATGTCCTCCCAGCGCAAACGGGATACCTCACCCGGTCTCTGGGCCGTAAGGAGCCTTAGCCGGAATAGGTCGCGCATGCGGGGCGTCTCACCATCAAAGGCGTTCCAGACAGAACGAATTTCTTCGTTAGAGAGAACGCGCTCTCGTGGACGCTCGATACCGACTTTCTTTATCCGCTGGCAGGGATTGATGACTACGATTTCCTGTTCGATGCCCCAGTTGTAGATGCGCCGGATAATTTCTAGGGTTCGATTGGCACCTACAGGTGCTCCTCGATCAGCTATCTCTTCGAGCAGCGCTATAACTTCGCGGCGTTTGATGCTCGCCGCTTTACGATGTCGGAAGCGGGGAAGGAGATCACGATCTAGGTGTTGGCGATCTTTGAACCAGCTGCGCTTATACTTTTTGGCGTACCGTTCCATGTAATCTTCGGCCAACTCGCTAAAGGTCTCGGCCTGGCGCTCTTCGCTCCGCAGCTCGGCTGGATCTCTTCCTTTTGCGGCGGCGCTGAGGTCATCGCGAGCCTGATCTCGGGCATCGGCGAGGGAAAGGGTAGGGTAGGTACCCAGTGTTGCCCGGCGTAGGCGTTTATGGCCACGGACCCTGTACATCAGCACCCATGTTTTTCGCCCCGATGATGAGACGCGCAGGCCGAGGCCCTTCACATCCTTATCCCAATGTTCGACACGCCCCTCAGCAGGGGGCTTGATAGCCTCAAGCGACCGGGTAGTGCGAAATGTATGTTTTTGCTGTGCCATTTCGTGCCCCACGTGGGTAACGTATGGGTAACACATGGGTAACAAATTGCACGAAACAAGACGCACCGCTATGAAAAAGGAAGAGACGTGATATTGGGTTTAAAACACTGGAAAAATGGGAGAAATACCGTTGCACAACGTTTCAGTCTGGTGCACGCGTTACCGTAGGTGAGGAGGTTCGAATCCTCTCTCCCCGACCAACTCTACCGCCCAGAATTTCGCGTCATTCGGTGGGGAAACTCTCCGCCAGCCCTTCATCGAATTCCCCATCGATCAGCACGAACAGCACTTCGCAGACCGCGTCGGAATGGTTGACCCAGGCGTGGTTGGTGCCGCATTGCACCAGCGTGTCGCCGGCTTTGAGGATCAGATCCTCATCGTCGAGCAGCATGGTGATCTCGCCCGAGAGGATGACCGCATAGTCGATGGTCTCGGTGCGGTGCATCAGCGGGTGGCGGCCGCCGCGCCCGAAGGTCGAGGCCGGCTCGTTGCCTAGGGCGGTGAAGGCGGCGCGGGCCTGTTCCACGCTCATATTGCGCACTTCTTCGCTCTCGGGCGCGAAGCGGTTGATGCGGATCACCGTGCCGTCCTTGGTCGGCATCTGGCGGCGCGGGCCCAGGGTGGTTTCTTCGTGCGCGGCGACAATGGCGCAGGGCATCTCGCTGGTGCGCCAGATATCGGTCGAGGTGTCCTGGTCGTTGCGCGGATTGACATGGACGAACGGCGCCGGGCCGTCCGACAGTACAATCGCCTTGCCGTTGGCGTCATGGCCGGTCACCACGCGTCTGATCTCGCCTTGCATTTTTCGCCTCCCCTGAGTTGCGTTTTTGGTCGCTATGATTGCCAGATTAGGTGCTAGGTTCCGGCGCGGCAATATTGCCCGCATTGGGGGCCGACACGGGGGCCGGAGCGACCGTACCGGCGCCGGGTCGGGAAGCCGTGCCGATCATGGGGGGAGTTAGTTTACGTGGTGAGTACCGCTGAACAGCGATTTGGCACCGGGGCGTGGCCCTGGGTGATGCTGATCGTCGCGGCCTTCGTGGTCTCCACCAACCATGTGCTGGGCCGCTATGTGGGCGGCCAGATACCGCCCATGGGGCTGGCCTTCTGGCGCGTCGCGGTGGGTGCGCTGGTGTTGCTGCCGTTCGCCTGGCGCGACCTGCTGCAGCAGCGCAGCGTCATTTTGCACCATTGGAAACTGTTCCTGGTGATGGCCCTGGCCTTCATGCCTCTGGGCAATGCGGTGGTCTATCTGGGCTATAATTTCACCACCGCGCTCAATGGCGGCATCATCGCCACCGCCCAGCCGGCCATGACGGTGTTCTTCGCCTGGCTGATCCTGCGCCACACCATCAATTCGAAGCAGGCCGTGGGCATCGCCGTGGCGGCGGTCGGCGTGTTGGTGATCATCACCCGCGGCGACCCGCTGACCTTCGGGCGGCTGTCGTTCAATGGCGGCGATCTGCTGCTGCTGCTCGGCATCACCTCGTTCTCGTTCTATTCGGTGATGCTGCGCCGGGTGCCGGCCTCGATCGGGCCTATGCTTATTTTGGTGGTCATCCAGATGTTCGGCGCCGCCACTCTGCTGCCGTTCTACGTGTATGAATCGATCACCTATCTGCCGGTGCCGCTGACCACCCAGTCCTTCCTGGTGATCGCCTGGGTCGGCACCGCCATCGCCGTAGTCGCGGTGGGGCTGAGCAATCTATCGGTGCTCGCCCTGGGGCCGGCCAAGGCCAGTATCGGCCATTATCTGCGCGCGCTGTTCACCGCCGGCATGGCGATCATCATTCTCGGCGAGACCATGGAGCTGTTCCATCTGGTTTCCGTCGCGCTGGTGATCGTCGGGGTGGTGTTGATGAGCCGGGGCAAGACGCCGGCCCGGCGTAGCGAAGCCACCTAACTTACAAACGCCGCGAGAGCGGTTGATCAGCGCGAATTGCGCACCACCAGCATGACGAAGCACAAAAAGGCAATGGCCACGCTGGCTGTCATCACCGCGCCGACCTGAAGGAACGAGGTCTGGATCAGCACGGCGACGACCAGGGTGGTGAGTACCCCACAGCCCATCTGCGCGAACCCGCCCAGCGCCGCCGCCGCGCCGGCATAGGGCGGCTCGACCGAATTCAGGCCGCCAGCCAATGCGTTGGGCACCACGAAGCCGGAGCCGGCGCTATATATGGTGAGCGGGATGATCAGGGTGATCGGCGTCGCCAGGCCAGCCAGGGCGAGGACCACTGTTGTGGCCGTGCCGCCAATGGTCAGGGCGTTTCCGATCCACATCATGGTGTGGCGATGGACCCGGTAGGACAGGCGGCCGGAGGCGAAATTGCCGACCGTATAGGCCACCGCCACCGAGATGATGTAGAGGCCGAGTGATTCCGGGGGCACGCCCATGACGACGATATAGGCCACGGCGGCGCCGGCGATATAGGCCTGAAAGGCTCCGCCGGTAAAGCCGACGCTCAAGCCATAGCCGACGAAGACCGGCATGCGTACCAGCCGGCCATAGGTCCGCAGCAGATCGCCGACTTTCGTGGTGCGGCGTTCGGTCGGCGGCAGGGTTTCGCGCAGGTTGGTGAAGGTCGCCACGGTCACCGCCGCGCCGAACGCCGCGGTCGCCAGGAAACTCGCTTGCCAGCCGAAGGCGATTTCCAACTGACCGCCGATCAACGGCACCGCCGCCGGGGTAATGCCCAGCGCCATCCCCAAATAGGCCATGGCCCGGGTCGAGGCGGCGCCTTCGGTGGTGTCGCGGATGATGGCGCGGGCGATGACGATGCTGGCGCAGCCGCCGATGGCCTGGAATATCCGCGCGATAATCAGGAAGGTAATGTTGGGCGCCGCCGCGCAGGCGATACTGGCCACCGTAAACAGGACCAGTCCGATCAATAGGGGGCGGCGGCGGCCAAACGCGTCCGCCAGGGGACCGACCACCAATTGTGCCAGGCCGAAGGCGGCGAGATAGGCGGGAATGATAGCCTGCACCGCGGCCTGGCTGGTGCCCAATGAGGACGCCATAGCGGGTAGGGAGGGCAGAAAGATGGTGATGGCGACCTGGCTGCTGACCATCATGGCCACCAGCAGCGGCATCGGCGCGGCGGCCCGTGGGCCAGGGTTCGTGGCGGGATGTAAGGTGGCGGTCATCTAGGACCGGCCGGGCAGGACCAGCCGGGATGTCGGTTCAGCGGCTTAACCGCAATAGGGTGTCGACCTGCGGTCCGTCTTGATCTTCCTGCCGGCTGGAAACCTGTGTCGCACGCGGAACTTCGAGCCCAGCCACATATCCTTCGGGACGATGCTTGATCGGGCTCAAATCGGCGTGGATCGTCGGCGGTGGAACTGTTGCCACGGCCAAGCCCGGTCCCCCGACGAACCAGGCCAGAACGGCTAAACCGATAATACTGACAAGAGCTATTTTCAACATTAGGCTAATCGAACATGGAGTTCTGAGTCGGCGCAAGCGTGAATTCTCTCAAGCCTTTGTAACCAATGGCTCTTATGGCTGAGAGAACGGGTGATTCGCCTCCGCCGAACAACCGGCGTAGACTATTGGTATTGCGTCTCTCGCACACGCAGAAGGCAAAGCGAAGGAGGTGAGATCATGAAAGGTAAGCTATTCCGCCGGTACGCCAATGGCTGCATCTACGAGGTCATTGGACAGGTTGGTAGCGCCGGACCAAACCCCAAATGGATTTTGTGGAACGAGCGCTTTGGCGAGCGGCTGGTTGTCACGGGGCCGGAGTTATCGCGGCAGGTCGGGTGGGATCTGGTCGGAACAACGGGCGCTTCAGCCGATGATGACAAGCCCGCCCGCGAGATGCCAGCGGCGCTGATGAAGTAGGCCGGCTTCGAACTAGGGCAGTGCTTTCGGGTTTACTCGGTAGAGATTGAACGCGGTGTCAAGCGACGCCGGCAGAGCGATCGGTACGAGCCAGTTCGGCGGACTGCCGGCAACTAGGCGGTTGTGAAAATTCGCCGCGGCGCTGCTCGAGTAATTTTCGAAGCTGCCGGTGCAAACCAAAATCAAATCGATTCCGCGCGCGCGTACGAGGCTGGCCGCTTCCGTATCGGAAGTGGCGTGGAACAGTACGGTGGTGTCCCTGATCGGGTCCGGATTGGCATAAGGCGCGCCGACCACGCTGTAGGGCGTGCGCCAGACAATCTCCGAACCCCAATTCACATAGGTGAACAATATCTCGCGCCCGCTTTCGCTCTCTGTCGTGCCGTCGTAGGTGCGCTCCAGATAGGCGCTGATTGCCGGAACGTTGCAGCGCTGGTGGCGCAGCGCCGGGTTCGATACGTCAGCAAAGGAGTCCGCCTGGGTTTGAGATCCCGTACCGGCCACGATCGCCGCGGTAAAAAGCGGTCCAAAGATGACCACGGTTACCGCCACGGCGCGCAGTGGAATGCGTTGTTTGGCCAAAGTAAAGGCGCTCTGTGACCGCCAGGCGGCAACGATTGTCATCACCAGCGGCAGCAGTGCCAGCGCGTGTACGAAGCTGATCCAGCGCACCGCGCTTAAGCCTAGGGGCAGGTAGAAGACGTAGCCGAGCAGCAGAACGGCGAAGAGATTATGGCGCTCCGACGTCGCCGATTTCCAACGCCAGATTACGAACGCCAAACCGATCAGCGCCGGGCCGGCCATGATCAAGAAGGATTGGGTGGTGGCGCGGTTCACCGGCCAGATCGACTGAATCTCGATATTGGCGCGCAGCCAGGCTTCGATTATCGGCGAGTCGACGGCAACCAGCGGCGCACGGAAAAACTGTGGGAACACCAACGCGATGGCCGCCACGGAAAACACGCCCACAGCTGCAAGGGTCGCGGCCCGAAGAGTGGCGCCCTTTCGTGTCGGCGCCTCGATCGTCAGGTTTTGGGTGAGCGCGCGGGCGATGCGCCATATGACGGCCACGGTGACCATGACGTACCAATGAACAAATGACACCCGTTCGTAGAACGCCGAGAACCATTGGCTTGGCGGTCGCTCGACAATCAGCGCAACCGTTATCGCGATCACGAGGCCGGCAATGTAGGCTGTCAGATACCTGTCATAAGGTTTGGCGCGCCACAGCCAAAGCAGGGCGAGCGCGGTGCCGAAATAGGTCGCCGCCAGGAATTCGATGAGGTTGACCCAGATCGCCGCGCCCGCAACCAGGCCCGCGACGAGCGCCCAACGTATCCGCGGCTGGCCCGTCGAGAGGCGGATGAAAATCGCAATATTGGTAAGGAAGAGTAGCGCGATCAGGCCATGGTGATCCGGGTTACCGGGGCGGAACGACGCATACAGGACGCCGAACAGCGGCAGTATGGTGAAGCTGATTAAAAATGCCCCTGAGCCCAAAACGGGACGTGTTCCCCACGACCAAATCGGTACCAGGACGAGCAGCAGGAGGGGACTGACGAATATTCCCCAAACGAACAGCGCGCGTGGAAAGTCTGTGAAAGCGGTGCCGATCCAGGCTCCGGCGATCAGGATGGAATCGAGCAGCCGGGTCCAGTGAATCAATTCTCCGAAGGGGGCGTTGAAGCGCAGATCGAAGGGCTCGAACCAATTGCCGGTTTCGTACAGGGTCAGCACCCGGTGCAGACGCATATAGCTGTCGGCGCCATTCAAGCGGCCGTCGAAGATCGGGTTTTGGAACACCAACGCAACTATCACCTGGACAGCCAGGGTGAGGAAAAGCGCAAGCAGGACTGTGTTTCGGCTATGCATGTCGCTCGGGTCTACACACACGGGTATGAGTATTCACGGCAGCGAACCTGCCGCGATCCAATATTTACTATATAGCGATTATCAACCGGCGGTGGCGCTCAATAAATGGTTAGGCCGATCCGGCCCAGCGCCTAGCCATTGCGCGGCCAAATTGTCCGTCTGGCGCTGCGGGTGGTGGTGGCGATGTGGACCGCCAGAAACCTATGGTAGGTCGAAGGTTCTATGGAAGCGGACCGCCGGAGTCCCAACAGGCGTTTGAATAGTCTTATCTTCATGCGGCCAGCTCATGGTGGTGACGTCGGCGGTCGTGCTCGGTTTCAGCGGCGGCGATGCGGGCGCGGTAGAGGGCGCGGGCAGACAGATATACGCGTATCTCGTCGGCCAATCCTGTGCGGCGCCATCGATAGTAGCCGACCCATCCCCGGGTCAGAGGGCCGGCGAGGCGCCGCTTGGCCTCGATCCGTTCGCGCGCCGAGGCCTTGGCTTTGTTCCAGGCAGTCGCCGAGAAATAGTGGGCGCTGGCGATCTCGGCGTCGAGCGCCGCATCGCTAAGATGAGATAGGTCGTTCATGCGCCGCCGCCCGCGACACCTGCTACGGTACGCGCGCCATAATCGGCGAAGGCTTCCCAATCAGCCGCGTCGGAGCTCAGATTTTTCAGCGTGTAGGTGAGGTTGGCAACCGCGTCGCCTAGTGGTCCTTCGTCGCCGACATCGCGGACATCTTCGTCGGTCAGCCGGCCCAGGGCACGTTCGGCGATGGCCTCGGCCTGGATCGCCCGGACCCCGGCGACCAGAGCCTCCAGGGCGGCGATGCGGCGCAAAATGTCGCGGTAATGGGCGTCGGACTCAATGATCGCCAAGGGCGGCCTCCGCTAGTCAAAGCAGGAGGCACCATAAAGCGGTATAAATACCGCGTCAGGAAAAAAGAGGTAAAAATACCGCTTTTATAACGCTCCGCAGATCTCTATCGCGCGGAACGTTGGGAATTTACGGCGGGGTGAGCCCTAATGCGCCGCTATACCGCCTCGTTTCGGCTCCGCACCATGCCGGGAATCAGGAAAGCGTCGACGATCCACCAAATCGTTAGGGCGATATAGCCGAAAACCCCGATGAAGAAGAACGAGAGGACGAAAGAGGCGATCAGCAGGGCCAGCATTCCCAGCCCGCTACCGATGCGGCCCAGATAGAAGCGGTGGACCCCCAGGCCGCCGAGGAAGAACCAAAGAATGTAGCTAATCGGCGTCGATTTATTCGACGACGCCGCCATGATCGCCTTGGCTTCGTCGCTCAGGCCGCCTCCGGGCCGGTTGTCACTGTCACTCATGCGGTCAGTCCCCCATTCGCTGATGTTGCCGAAACAGATTCTGTATTTACGCGCTCAGATTGTCTCACCGATCAGATGATTCTCCAAGGCGGCTTGGTGGCCGCTCCTATTGCGCATCGCCGGGATTGACGATGAGGTGGATGCTTTTCACTGTCTCGACGGGAAAGCGCAGTTCTTGCGGCGGGTTGTACTGGCTTAAAATCAACTCGACGCCGGTCAGGCGCTCATACTTCTTGATTATCGCCTTGGGCGCTTCGCCTTCCTCCTGCGGATAGAACTGCACAACCACGAAGGTGTGCGGCCCCGGCCCGACCCGGCGACCGGGATGCACGAACACCACCTCGCCGTCGAAATAGCGCGGCTCCATGCTGGTGCCCGCTGCGACTACTGCATATGCCTCGTTCACACCGATCAACACCGCGGGGCGCAACAGCCAATCGTGCGGCTCTCCGTTGGTTATAAAAAGCGCGTCTGTGCCCGCCGCCGCTACACCTCTTACTGGTAAATTTCGCCCGCCCTGTTCTGGGATCGGGTGCATCATAAGGGGCTGACCGGGCGCGCTGTCACCAACTATCGCATCGCCTTTGGGGTAATTTCCGGTCATTTCCGGATCGGAACCATGACCATCCTGGGGTGTTTCCCTGGCAATAGCGCCGGATGCATTGCGCTGCTGCATACCTAAGTGCGCGGTCCGATCATCGTTAACGTGTTCGGGACCGTTCCCCGTCGACAGATATTCCAGACTGGTCCCCAGTACGGGGGCCAGTTTGGCCAGCGTATCGGTGCGGGGGTATCGCGATTTGCCGCGCTGAATCGAGCGAATCGCGTCGGGGCCGAGGCCCGCGCGCAACGATGCGGTGCGCGCTTTCAGGCCCAGCGCGGCCAGCCTTTCGTTGATCCTGTCGATAAGCCCTTGATTTACCATAGGGGAATTATCCCGCATTTTTCCGCAAATGCACGCGGTTTTTTTCCCGTCGACTTTTGCGGAAATTGTCCCGCAATATTGCCCCATCTGATGTCCTTAACACGGGGTAAATATCGCTCATGACCCTTAAAGCCACCCTTATCAAGACCGCCGAACGCCATTGCCGCTTCGCCGGTATCTCCAAGGCCCGCCTGGCCTCGATCGTCGTCAATGATGGCAAATTCTTCGACCGTATCGAGCGCGGCGGCAGTTTCACTGCCGAAACCTATGAGCGCTTCATGGCCCATTTCGCCCGGGCCGATGCCCGCCGGGCCGCCGCGCTCGACAGCCGGCCGCGCCGTGATGATGCCGGCCTGGGCGACGAAGGTAATGGCGACGCCGGTGACGAAGGGTGAACGCCATGACTTATCTGGCGCTGGTGGGCCTGCCGATTTGCGCCGCGGTGGTGGCCTATCTGCTGGGCTATGACAATGGCTATCTGCGCGCGCGGCGCGAGTTACGCGAGACCGGCGCCCGGCGCGTCCGCCGCGCCCGGGGCGTTCCGGCCATTCTCGGCACCACGCGGCGCGTCGACCGCGCCGATCGAGGCGACGGTTAGCGGCATGGCAACCGCACAGCCCCCCGC
>JABDJY010000042.1 GCA_013003285.1 Alphaproteobacteria bacterium
ATCTTGTCGATGGTTCTTACTCCCTGTTTCAATTTGGGGTTTACATTGGGGTTCAAACCGGTCGTTTGCCGGCGTGCGACGAGGTGATCTTAAACGACCAACCGCCCGGGCCTGGAATGAAGAAAGAACTGTGAACCGAGCCGGTTTTGATGCGCGTCGGTTTCATACCCAGTTTGGCGTATTTGGCACGGGCCTTCTTCACATCGTCGACCATGAAATCCACCGGCGCCTGCGTGCCTTCCTTCGGGCGCTTACGCGATTTCTCGATGATCAGATGAGTGCCGCCGCGCAGTTCAAGCACGGCAAAGGTCTGTTTCTCATTCTCGAAAATCGGCCGCAGTCCGAGCTCCTGTAGAAACGCGCTGCTCTTGGGCACGTTTTTTACCGGCAGATGGACATGCCCGACCGCAACCGGCGGGCGTTCGTCTTTCTTCTTAGCCATGGAAATCCCTTTCGTTTGCGGCAGACGCCGCCGCAGCGTTGAAAATTGTCGCCCACCGGCGACCGGCCGGCAACCCCATGCATATCGATCGCCCGGACAAAATGTCCATCGCACCTGTCATGGCCGGCGATCGCCAGTTACAGTTTCGGTTCGAAAAAATAAGCGGAGGCCGATGGATCATGCGTGGACTGGAGAAAAAGGTCGCTATCGTCACCGGCGGGGGCGGCGCCATCGGACGCGCCATCTGCCGCCGCTTTGCCGAAGAAGGATCCATCGTCGGGGTCTTCGACATCAATGAAGACGCCGCCAACGAGACCGTCACATTCATCGAAGCCGCGGGCGGCACGGCATCAGCGCAAGCCGTCGACATCACCGACTATGACGCCGTGGCAGCGGCAGTGAGCGCGTTCGAGGCGGCCGCCGGGCCCACCGATATACTGGTCAACAATGCGGGCTGGGACCGGCTTGCGAACTTCCTCGATACCGACCCCGCTTTCTGGAACCAAATCATTTCGATCAACCTACTCGGTGCGCTAAATCTGCATCACACAGTAGTGCCGGGCATGGTCGAGCGCGGTGGCGGCAAGGTGATCAATATCGCGTCCGACGCCGGGCGCGTCGGGTCAAGCGGCGAAGCGGTCTATTCGGCCTGCAAGGGCGGCATTATCGCCTTCTCCAAGACCCTGGCGCGCGAGCTGGCGCGTAGCGGCATCTGTTGCAACGCCGTCGCGCCCGGCCCGGTCGATACGCCCCTGCTGCGTTCCATGACGCCCGACGGTGATTTGGACAGCGGATTGGGCAAGGCCTTTCAACGGGCGATCCCCATGCGCCGCCTGGGCGAGCCCGACGACATCCCGGGTGTCGTTGCGTTCCTTGCCAGCGAGGATGCCAACTTCATCACCGGGCAGGTGATCAGCGTATCGGGCGGACTTACCATGCATGGCTGACTTTCGGCTAAGATAGAACATCAACAAGACTAAGAAACAGGAGGAACAGGGCCATGGATTACCAGGACATCATCTACGAAAAGGCCGACGGAATCGCGACGATCACCATCAATCGCCCCGAGGTCTATAACGCGTTTCGGGCCCAAACCGTCGTCGAACTCATCGACGCCTTCCAGGATTCCGGTTGGGATAAAGACATCGGCGTTATCGTGCTGACCGGCACCGGCGACAAGGCGTTCTCCACCGGCGGCGATCAATCGGTCGACAGCAAAGCCAGCGGCGCCTACGGCACCATGCGCGGCACCATCGGCATGCCGATCACCGAATTACAGTCGCTGATCCGCGATGTGCCCAAGCCGGTCATTGCGCGTGTACCGGGCTATGCCATCGGCGGCGGCAATGTGCTGGCGGCGATCTGCGATATGACCATTGCGTCAGAGAACGCCAAATTCGGTCAGGTGGGACCGAAGATGGGCTCGGTCGACCCTGGCTGGGGTACTGCCTATCTGGCGCACATCGTCGGCGAGAAGAAGGCCCGCGAGATTTGGTATATGTGCCGGCAATACACTGCCCACGAAGCCGAGGCGATGGGGCTGGTCAACAAGGTCGTGCCGCTCGATAAGCTCGACGAAGAAGTGCGCGCCTGGTGCGAAGAACTGGTCGAGCGCAGCCCGACGGCCATCGCCATCGCCAAGCGCTCGTTCAACGCCGACACCGACCACATCAATGGAATCGGCGCGCTGGGCATGGAATCGCTACGCCTCTACTACGACACCGAGGAATCAAAGGAAGGCGGCAACGCCTTCCGCGAGAAACGCAAACCGGAGTTCCGCAAATATGTGAAGTAGCGGACGTCTCGCCGCCGTTAGATTAAGAGGCCAAAGCGGGACAGCGCGCGGCGCCCATCACCGGGCCGAGCCGCTCAGACTGCACCAAGACGACGCAGCTGAAACCGTCCTCGAACTTGTAATCGGCCACTTCGACAGTTGCCGCTTCGCCGGTCCAATCGCCAACCCGCCGCACCTCGCGGACGATGTTGTGATTGACCAGGTTCTTACCCTTGTTTTCGCCACCGGTCGGCTGGACGGCCTGCTCTTTCTTGTAGTGGAACAGCCAGATACCCGCTTCCTGGCCAATTTCGCCATCGACGGTAATGGACAGACCACCACTCACCAGCGGCGCAACAGCGACCGACAGCCGCTTGGCGATGTCTGTCTGCGCTTTCTTGATCTCGCTTTTTACTGCGCGCTTACGGTTGCCGACGGTCTCCGACTTACCGTCGAAAACCATTTGCGGCGTGTAGGAATATCCGCGCCCCGGTAACGCGTTGTTGTAACGGCGTTGCCGTTCGGTCGATTCCGGACTGGAGAAGATGTCCTTCCAGCGCCCCGCCGAGCCGTAGACCAGGCTATCCCAATAATCGACATGATGTTCGAGCGCGATGATGTCGTCGCGCTGCGCCAGTTCGCCCAGTATTTTCTCCGCCGGGGGACATGAGTAGCAACTCTGCGAGGTAAACAACTCGACCACCGTCGGCTGGTTGTTACCCTGCTCCGCGACGGCCCCACCATGGGGCAAAATGCCGAGCGCGGCAAAACTCAGAACGGCAGCTTGCAGATATCGCTTCATGGGAAATTGTCCTCGGTTATGCGTGAGTACACGAACACATTAACAAGGAAGCTTGAGGATTATTCCATCTCTCACACAAGATTGATGAATTTAGTCGTCGGCCGTTCACGTTTGCGTGAACAAGGATGATTTCGCTAGCATTCCTGCCGCTTAGAGGGTGACCTGCAGGATAGGCGATATGCGTTAGAGCATGGCGTCCGGGGAAGATTCGAGTTGAACAGGGAGCACGATCCACACCATGAAATTAACCTCCAGATTCATTAAACGCACTCTCAGCGCCGTCGCAATTATCGCCGTCGGCGTCGCCATCGGCACCGCCGGCATCAGCCCGTCGGATGCGCAGATGAGCGCCATCGCCAAGCAGCGTTCCGATGCCATGAAGCAAAATGGCGGGAACATGAAGAAACTCGGCGCCGCCGTCGCGGCCGGTGACAATGCAGCGGCCGCCGCCGCAGCCGCTGCGATTAACGCGGTCGCCAGCCAAATTCCGGCGCTTTATCCGGAAGGCAGCGGTACCGGTGAAACCCGTGCCAAGCCGGAGATCTGGCAGGACTTTGCCGACTTCCGCGCCAAAGCAAACGCGTTGGAGAGCGCTTCCGCCAAGGTTGTGGCTGACGCCAATGCCGGCAATTTGGGCAGCGACCCGAAGGCCGTTGTCGGTTCGATCGGCGCGACTTGCGCCGCCTGCCACAAGGCCTACCGCGCACCAAAACCAGAATAACGTCGCGCACGTTCTTGGGAGATCAACGGCCGCCCGGATTTATCCCGGCGGCCGTTTTTCTATATAAAGCCTCATGCGTTTGATTTTGTTGATAGCCGTGCTTGCCGCCTTCGCGGTTGGGAACGGCGCGGTCATCGCACAGAATGAGAGCAAGCCAACCGCCGATAGCAATGTGCGTAAGGTTAAGCCATTCATTGAAATTTGGTCTACGACATTCACTGAGATTAAAGAATTCCCGGACCTCTCAAATTACCGCGGCGATGCCGAACGCGGCGCCTATGTGCTTCGCCTCGCCGGCTGCGCGACCTGCCACACAGCACCTAAAGGCGGTAAATTTTTGGCCGGCGGGCGCGAATTGAAATCCCCATTCGGTTCGTTCTTTCCCCCAAACATCACACCGGATACGGAAACGGGCATCGGAAGTTGGTCCGTTCAAGATTTCGTCCGAGCGGTGCAATTTGGCAAGTCACCGCGCGGCAGACCCTACTATCCCGCATTCCCCTACACGTCCTATTCCCGCATGGCACTCCAGGATATCGTCGATCTGAAGGCGTATCTCGACACCGTGGAGCCGGTGCGCAACCCGGTTCCCGATCACAAACTGGGATTTCCATTCAGTATCCGCGCGGGTATGAGTATTTGGCGGGCTTTGTTTTTCGATACCGAAGTCCCCTCGAGCAGAACAGGACCGAGCGATGCGTGGG
>JABDJY010000069.1 GCA_013003285.1 Alphaproteobacteria bacterium
GCTTCAAGGCGCGCTGAATTTGCGCCAGGGCGCCGGGTAAATCGTTCACATGGTGCAGGCTGGCGCAGCTTAGAATCAGATCGAAACTGCCATCGCGGAACGGCAGGGCCTCTTCGTCCGCCACGAGCGTTGTAGGCCCGTATCGTCCTGCGCCGCCGCGGCCATGCGCGGCGAAATATCGGCTTGAAACAAGGTACCTATCTTCGCGGCCGGCAACCGCGCGGCCTCGTTGGCGACGACACCGTTATGGCAGCCCAGATCGAGCGCGACGGTAAAATCGCGGCGAATATCCTCCAACCGATCGACCAGCCGCGCGGCGACCTCGCGGAATAGGAAGTCAAACTCCGGCAGCGTGTCCACCGCCCGCTCGCGGCGTTGTCGCAGCAATTGGCGGTCGAAAACTTCGATACGTTCAGCCATACCGGCCTATATGGCATGGCGATGCGCCCGGGCAAACCCAGCCAACTGTCCACAAGCAGGCCCCGAAGATGTTTGACTCAGGCCCTGGGTCTGCGGCGACAATGGGCGATGGCATGGGACCCGGCGATATTCAGCCCGACCGCGATCCGTCACGGCGCGGCCAGCGCGTTGCGTGGGATGGTCAATGCGGTGCTGCCGCCCCAATGTCTGGCCTGCGATGCCCTTGTCGCGACACCGGGTAGTCTCTGTTCCCATTGCTGGCGCGACGCCAAATTCATCACCGCGCCGCAGTGTCCTATTTGCGGCGTGCCCTATGCGTTCGATCCGGGCGCGCCGGGTGTCGGCGCCATCTGCGGTGCGTGCAGCCGCGTGCGACCCCTGTACGACCGGGCCCGCGCCGTGTTGCACTATGACGATTTGGGCCGCCGGCTGGTGGTGGGATTCAAGCATGGCGACCGCACCCATGGCGCGCCGACCTTCGGACGGTGGCTGTCGCGCGCCGGCGCCGAGTTGATCGCCGATGCCGATCTGGCCGCCCCGGTGCCGTTGCATCGGTTGCGTTTAATCCGCCGGCGCTTCAATCAATCGGCCATGCTGGCCCAGGCCATTTGCCGCAGCCCGGCCGGCGAAAAAGTGCGATTTGCGCCGGATTTACTATTGCGCAGCCGTCACACACCCAGCCAGGCCGGCCTCAATGCTGTCCAACGGAAGCGCAATGTGCGCAATGCCTTCGCGATCAACGATCGCTGGGCCGCGCGAATCGAGGGGCGGCGGGTGTTATTGGTCGACGATGTGTTCACCACCGGCGCCACCGTGTCGGAGTGCGCCCGCATTCTCGGCCAAGCGGGGGCCGTAGCGGTCGATATCCTGACCCTGGCGCGGGTCGACGCCCCCCGCGGTGAGCCTTGAGATCGGGCGGAAAACACGTGAAATTGATGAAAATACGGGTGACGGCGAAAATTCGGCATGGTACCAGCGCCGCGGTAAAATTCACGGGCGATAGTGGCCGCAAGCCCGCCATCGCCCTACATTGAGACAGCAACGGAATTAACGGAGGCCCGCAGGTCATGGCGAAGGTCGAAATCTATACCGGAATGATGTGCGGCTACTGTTCTGCAGCCAAGCGCCTGCTCACCAAAAAGGGCGTGAAGTTCGAGGAGACCGATGTCACCTGGAAGGCGGGCAAGCGCGCCGAGATGATGGAACGCGCTAATGGTGGCCATTCGGTGCCGCAAATTTTCATCGATGGTGAGCATGTTGGTGGCTGCGACGATCTCTACGCCCTCGACGCCAACGGCAAGCTCGACGCCAAGTTGGGATTGAGCTAGCGCCTAATCCAACGGCGTATCGGCCACCTTGCGCCGCACCGCGCAAATTCGTTGAATGATGGCGGGGTGCGGATCGTTGGTCATCCCATTTTCGTAAGCAATCACATGTAGCTGCCTGCGCACGGCGTCCAACAATTCGCCGGGCTGCAGTAAAAAGTCGGGATTGCTCGGCTTGCCGTAGGTGGCGTTGCCGTCGGCGAAAGTCTCGTACAGCAGAACGCCTGCCTCACCGACGGCCGCGACGATGGCCGGCAGCAGCGGCCGCCACAGATAATTGGTCACGATCACACCGCCGAACTGACCGTTGGGCAAACGCCCGGCGCCGTCCTCCAGGTCCGTTTCGTGCAATTCGAGTGCGGCAACGCCGTGTAAATCCGCCATGCGGCTGACGTCGCGATCGACCGCGCTGACCCGGTGGCCGCGGGACAGGAAATAGCGCGTATGTCGACCGGCGCCGCAGGCGATATCCAGCACGTTGCCGGTAATCAGCGGCGCGAAGCGCACCACCCAGGGTGAGGGCGCGGCGATTTCGTTTTTATGGGGCCGTGATGCCATCTTGTTGAGATAATATTGCTTGTTTTTCGGTGTAAAATCGCCAATTTACGGGGCCGAGAGGTTCGTCCCGATGCTCGCAGGGGCTTTATACGCGCAACCACAGTTATGAGCGATGATTAGCTTTAATTTGATTTGTTCGAAGGGACACGAGTTTGGCGGATGGTTCCCCAACTCGGATAGCTTCGAGACACAGGTAAAGAAGAAGCTGGTACCGTGCCCGGACTGCGGCGATACCAAAGTGTCGAAATCGATCATGGCGCCGACGGTGGCGGCGAAGAGTACGGTCAAAGAAAAGCGCAAGGCCGACACGGCGAAGCTGCGCAAAATGTTGGGCGAAGTGCGCGACCATGTGGAAAAGAATTTCGACGATGTGGGCGACGAATTCCCCGAAGAAGCCCGGCGCATCTACTACGGCGAAACCGAGCCGCGCGATATCTACGGCAACGCGTCGGATGAGGAAGCCGAAGATCTCGCCGACGAAGGTGTGCCGGTCGGCCGTCTGCCTTGGCTCAAACGCCCCAACAGCTAATCGCCGCGACGCGTCTTATCGGGCTTTCATGCC
>JABDJY010000093.1 GCA_013003285.1 Alphaproteobacteria bacterium
GGGCTTGAGCACGCGCAACGGAGAGCCTGACTTGCCGTCGACCGGAGAGTCCGGCTTTCGCAACCGTCGATTAAAGAACCGCTGCAGCCGGCCGTTCGCCTGAGTTTCTTCGTCCAATTCTTCCGGCATTAAAAACGACCATCTCGGTTAAGAGAAAATTTCAACTGGTGGATCGGGTGCCTCAACGTCCCCGTGACTTCGGAGCCGAACGGCGATGGTTACCCTCGTCACGCGTCAACCAACCTCTTCGGTACAGAAAGTAGATCAGTCCTCCCCCGATCGCGGCCATCAGACCGAGCGCAAAGGGATAGCCAAATCGCCAGGCGAGTTCGGGCATATTCCATGGGGATACGCTTCTGTCGAAGTTCATTCCATAAACGCTGGCGACAAATCCCAATGGAATGAAAACCGTCGCGATAATTGTCAGAACCTTCATGATTTCATTCATGCGAAGGTTGACGCGTGACAGATGTATGTCGAACAAATCCGAGATGAGTTCGCGGTCTGTCTCAATCACATCCATCAATTGGACAATGTGATCGTAGCAATCTCGCAGATAAACTTGAGTGGTATCGCCGAATACCAACGAATCGGTCCGCATCAGTGCATTAAGCATTTCGCGGTGCGGCCAGATGGCGCGGCGAAACGTGATCAATTTACGTTTCGCACGATGCAGGCGTTCGAGCGCATCCCCGCTGTTGTCGCCGAGTATAAACGTTTCCAATTTGTCGATCTCTTCACCCAGCTGTTCGATGACAGGGAAATAGGAATCAACAACAGCGTCCAAAAGAGCGTAGGCAAGATAGTCGGCGCCCGATCGTCGGATGCGCCCACGATTTTCAGTGATGCGGGAACGGACAAGATCAAACCAATCACCGGGCTTTTCTTGAAATGTGATTACGAAAGTACCACCCACGAAAAGCGCAAGCTGTTCGGTCTTTGAGAAATTGTTGCGTAGCGGCATCCGAGCGACGATGAAAACGTGATCGTCATATTCTTCGGCCTTGGGGCGTTGGTGGGTGTTGATGACGTCCTCAAGCGCCAGATCATGCAAGTTAAAGCGGGTACCCAGAGAGGTTAAGACATCGAGGTCAGCAAGACCGGTAACGTTAACCCAGACGGCCGGATACGAAGTCGTGAATGTGGCCAACTCTTTGGTAGCTAAAACAATGCGCTCGAAACCGTCGGGACCGAAGGCGATAACTTCGACGTTGGTTTTAGCCGCGCCCGGAGCCGCGATTAACGTCCCCGGAACCGCACCAGCCGCCGTACGCCGGCGCGGTCGTCGGCGATGGGAGTCGCCCGCAGAATTTTCCATTGCCATTAACCCGACACTATTCAATTAACTCGAGGATTGTGGGAATCTCATAAGCATTCCTGTTATTACCGCAAACGCTGGCGTTGCCAGCCTTTCAAAAATCAGTCTGATGTATTTGTTTCCCGCCCACTTTCGCGAGGACACTCGCCGCCGCCACGGCAGTTTTATCGCCTGGCGTGTGCACTCAACATATCATCCCGCCGCCGCGAATATTCTGCTCGAAACGGTGCCGATATCTGTCGTCGATAAAGCCCGATAATACATCCTCGACCGTAGTATCGGTCATGTTCGCCGAGCCGACGGCAACACCGACGGGACCACCAATCGCATAGGCAGCGACCGCCGTACCAACCTCACTGATCAACGCAAGCGCATCAGAGATATAGTCAATAGCCTTGTGTAGTGCGACTTCGGTTTCTAATGTTTTGCGCGGCGTTTCAGGAGAATCCGTCATTTCGTCGGGCCGCGGAATGCGCCCGAATTGGTCAATAATCGCTTGATGGCTACCCAGTACGCTGATTTCCCGGGCGTCAAAGCCGGCCTTCAGCAAACCATCGAGAGCACGTTCGAAATCTACGACCTTCTGAAATATGCAAACGACCGTTCTTTTGCTTTCTTGTTGCATGTAACCGCACTCTTCCCTCGTATGCCGACTATGAGCGGACGGTCCCGGACAGTGACGACAGCAGTGATCAAGAAAGGTAACGTTAGTCCGAGCGGCCTACCTGCCACTGAAAATTACCTCTTTACCCAATAAGGCTAATTGATCGAGCGCAACCTTCACAATGCGTCGCTCTGATACATTTTGCTCAACCAACATCGGAGGACGGAATGGCTAAAAATGAGAAAACGGGCGATAGCGTTGGTACCATTGCTGCCAAGGGTATTCGCGACCCAGGTTCTTTGACAAAAAAGGAGATTAAGAGCCTCGCGGCGTCGGCCCTTACTCAGCGTCCTGACAAAAAGAAACCACGGCCGAAAGCTAAGCAGTAACTTTTATCTCGGTCCCAAATCGCGTTCTTTCGGGGAAATTCTGGCATATAATTATCCAATAGCGTGCCGGCATCGGCCGGTTACTCGCTGTGAACATTTATAGCGTTTAATGTCGGCTTTGCGTCGACCACGTTCAACACATTAGAACAATCGGAACGAACATCGTGGCGACAAACCGTTCACTGCCTGGATTGACCTACCGCCTGGTGCCGCTGGTTCGCACGCGCCTGTGGCTGCAAGTTCTGATAGCGATGGCGCTCGGGGTGGCTTTTGGCATTGCCATTGGACCGACGACGGGTTGGGTGGATACGGATATCTCTTTGGTTATCGGCGCCTGGGTGGCGTTGCCGGGGAAGCTCTTCCTGTTGGCGATACAGTTCGTCGTCGTGCCGCTGATCGTCGCCTCGGTGATCCGCGGCATCGCCGCCGGCGAAGGCCCTACCGGCCTTAGTGAGCTCGGTCTTAAAACGACCCTGTTTTTCGTCGCGTCAACGGTTATCGCCGTTGCCCTCGGCCTAGCAGTGGCCTTGCTGATCCAACCGGGCAGCTTCGTCGACAGCGCCGCCGTGATTGCCGCCTTGGCCGGCGATGCAACCGCAATGCCTGCAGTTGCAGCGGCCGGGCCGCCCACGGTCGGTGAAATCCCCGAGTTAATCGCCGGTCTGTTTCCGCGCGATCCGCTTACAACGTTTACCAGTGGCAATATGCTGCAGATCGTTATCGCTGCTATCATCCTCGGCATTGCAATGGTGATGACGGCAGGCGAACAGCGCCGGCCGTTGCTCGATCTGCTGGCG
This sequence comes from Alphaproteobacteria bacterium, assembly GCA_013003285.1. Lineage (GTDB taxonomy): Bacteria > Pseudomonadota > Alphaproteobacteria > UBA6615 > UBA6615 > JABDJY01. The sequence goes on from JABDJY010000093.1 coordinate 3,109, forward strand.
TCGATCCAAGCGGTCTGCATGGTGATTGTCAGCTTTGTCCTAAGATTGGCCCCTTTCGCCGTGTTTGGTCTGTTGGCGCAAATCAGCGCCCGTGTCGGCATCTCGGCGCTGTTGGGCACCGGCATGTATGTGGTCACTGTGGTCGCCGGGTTGGCGCTGCTACTGCTGGGCTATCTTATTGCCGCTCGTGTGCTTGGTGGACGCCGGATTGGCCCCTTTCTGGGAGCCGCGCGAGAAGTCATGCTGCTGGCGTTCTCCACATCCAGTTCCGCCGCCGTCATGCCGGTCACATTGACGACAGCGGAGCAGAAACTCGGCGTGCGCAGCCACGTCGCCCGCTTCGTTATCCCGCTCGGAACCACCATCAACATGGCCGGCACCGCGCTCTATCAAGCTGTCGCCACCCTTTTTCTCGCGCAAATATTCGCCGTCGATATTGGCCTATCGGGCATGATCCTCATCG
>JABDJY010000097.1 GCA_013003285.1 Alphaproteobacteria bacterium
CCCGGGCTGCGCGCAGGGCGTCCTGCATCAATGTCCCACGCCCCGGGCCGAGTTCGATCAGGTTGAAGGGGGCGGGGCTCCCCATGAGCCGCCACACTTCGGCACACCATAATCCGACAAGTTCGCCGAACATCTGGCTGATCTCCGGCGCGGTGGTGAAGTCGCCGGCAACCCCGAACGGGTCATTGCCCATATAATAGCCGAATACCGGGTGTCCCAGCGCCGCGCCCATATAGTCGGCCACGCTGATCGGACCCTCGGCCGCAATGCGCCGGGCCAATATAGCGGTGAGGCCGTTTGTATTTTGGGGCACCGGAACGAGTTCGATTTCGGCGCTTACTCGCCGGCGGGGGTGGGCGAGGGCCGCTGGTTTAGCGGCTCGTTGGAGGTCGCGCGATAGATGAAATAGAGGCCGGCGATGAGCAGAGGCGCCGACAGCCATTGACCCAAGGTGGTGCCACTGGCGAGGAAGCCGATTTGCACATCGGGCTCGCGGAACAGCTCGACGATGATGCGCGCCGCGCCATAGCCGATCAGGAAAATGCCCATCAGCAGGCCGGGCCGGGTGCGCGCCTTGGTGAAGCGCATGATGGCGAACATCACGACGAACAGCACGACGCCTTCCAGGGCCGCCTCATAGAGCTGGCTGGGATGGCGGGGCAGCTCGCCGCCGCCGGGAAACACCACGGCCCAAGGGGCGTCGCTGACCCGGCCATAGAGCTCGCCATTGATGAAGTTCGCCACGCGGCCCAGGAATAAGCCGATCGGCGCGGCACAGGCGACCAGATCACCGAGCGCGAAGATGGGGATCTTCTGCTTGCGCGCGAACAGGATGATGGCGACGACGACGCCGAGCAATCCGCCGTGGAACGACATGCCGCCCTGCCAGACGAAGAAGATTTCGACCGGGTTCTCGAAATAATAAGGCGCCTGATAGAACGAGACATAGCCGAGCCGCCCGCCGGCGATAACGCCGACAATCGCCCAGCTGAAGAAATCGCTGAGCTGCGCGCGGGACATGATGTGCAGCGGTTGACGCAAAAACCGGCCGATATACCACCAGCCGCCGAGCAGACCGACGATGAAGGCGAGCGCGTACCATCGAATGGCGAGCGGGCCGATGGCGATGGCGATGGGGTCGATGTCAGGAAACGGCATGGGGCCTCGTGGCGTCTAGCGCCGCAGAAACGAATTCAGAACCGATTTTATCGGTAGGGATCGTCGGTAGCCAAAAAGTCCTGAACATAGGAACGGACACCATCTTCGAGCGATGTGAAAGGCGTATCGTAGCCAGCCGCGCGCAAACGGTCTATTCGCGCTTGCGTGAAGTACTGGTACTGGTCGCTCACATTATCCGGCATATCGAAATACTCGATGCTCGGTTCAACCCCCTGGGCGCTGAATATGGCCTTTGCCATATCCTCGAAAGACCGCGCTTGGCCGGTGCCGACGTTAAAAAGACCGGAAATACCGTAATTATCGTACAGCCACAGCATGATACTTACGCAATCGTCCACATGGACGAAGTCGCGCATTTGCCCGCCATCGGCATAATCGGGGTGTTGCGACTTGAACAGCCGGGCCTGACCGGTTTCTTTGATCTGCTGCCAGAACTGCGGCACCACGCTGCGCTGGCCGCCCTTATGATACTCGTTCGGGCCATAGACGTTGAAAAACCGCAGGCCGGCCCATTGGCCCGGCAGGCGGGTCATACGATCGGCAAAGCGCGCCACCTTGCGGTCGAACAGCACCTTCGACCAGCCATAGGGATTGAGCGGGCGCAGTTTGCTCATGGCGTCCAACGAGCATTCGTCGTCGAAGCCGGCGGCACCATCGCCATAAACCGCCGCCGAGGAGGCATAGATCAGCCGCACATCACGGCGCACGCAGACCTCCCACAGCTCCTGGCTGAGCTTAAAATTATTGGCGATGATGTGATCGACATCGGTCTCGACGGTCGACGAGACGGCGCCCAGATGGAAGACCATGTGCACCGAGGCGATGTTCGAGACCAGCCATTTCAGCAGATCATCGGGCGTGATCAGCTCGGTGATTTCACGCTTGGCGATGTTGCGCCATTTGTCTGCGTTTCCCAGAAAGTCGCAGACGACGATCTCCTCGCCGCCGCGCTCTTCCAGCGCCGCCACTAAATTGGACCCGATAAAGCCGGCGCCGCCGGTTACGACGATCATATGCAGCCTCGTCCTGAACGTTAGGACTCTTATACCCACACGCCCCGCGGCCCTGCAATGCGCGCAAACGCCGCCTTGCGGCAATACCGGCCGACACCATATGGTTAGGCAATTAAGGAGTGAGATCATGCAAACACGTAATCGATTGCTCGACGATATCGCGCGGGTCGCCAATGGCGCCGCCGGGGTGGCCACCGGCATGCGCGACGAGGTCGAAACCCTGGTGCAGCAGCAGGTCGACCGGGTGTTGTCCCGGCTGAATTTGGTGAGCCGCGAGGAATTTGAGGCGGTCAAGGCCATGGCCGCGAAAGCGCGCAGTGAACAAGAGGCGCTGGAAAAGCGCTTGAACGATCTGGAAAACCGGCCGCGCGAAAATAACGAATAGATGCGGCGCGGCAATCTGGCTCCGACCGGCGTTTCATAACTATTGGCCACTATTGGCCGAGGTCCGAGCCGCCAATCGCGCAAATGTTCCCGGCGGCCGATTGGCGCGTTTAAGTAGATGGAACTAGCGCGCGAGCTCACCCCGCCGCACGGCCGCTGTTTCGATTAGACCGATGCGATGCGCGCAACGCGGCCATCCAAAAAATATTCGTGACTCCCCACCATATCGTGACTAGCATCACGATATGGTGATCGATGTTGCACATCTTTCGCCACAGAGAATGGCTCGAAAAGTAGCCCAGAAACCCATTAAAGGAATGTAATATAACGAAGAAAGGGGAGGCATGATGAAAAAGCATCTCGTTACAACGTCGATGATCGCGCTGGCCGGCGCGCTCAGTTTTGGCCTAATCAGCACATCACCTGTGCTGGCGCAGACGGACCCGGTTGCGCAACGCGCGATCGATGGCGCCAAGGCCTACGTCAAAGCGAAGGGATTGGAAAATCCGCAGCTCGACATGTTGCTTAACTCGCTCTACCGCAACTCGCTGCCCGATTTCGCGGCAGAGTGGAAAGAGCTAACCGGCATCGAGATTGTCAGTGAGCCGCTCGGCTACACCGACATTCCCAGCAAAATCATGGGCGAGGCGGTGGCCAAGACGGGCGCCTTCGACCTCTTCAACGACTTCCCGTACACCCAGCCCGATGCCGCGGGTGCGGGCGTATTACAGCCGCTTGACGAATACGCGGCCAAATACAAGCCGGACTTTTCGGGCATCCCCGGAGCGTTTGTCGCCCAGCAATATTACAACGGCAAGCAATACAGCTTCGTTCTCGATGGCGACCACATCATGCTGGTTTTGCGCAAGGACATCGTCGAGAACCCTCTGGCGCAGGCCGAATTCAAGGCCGCGACCGGCAAGGATCTAGGCTGCCCGGCAACCATGGCCGACTGGGAAGAGCAAGCGAAATTCTTCCACACCAAGGCCGGCGAAACCCGCTGGGGAATCACCTTCGAGCAACCGTTGTATGGCGCCATGGGCTACCGGTCGGTCAACTTCTCGCACCGGCACTTTCCAGCCTATTTCGGGGGACTTCTGTTCGATAAGGACATGAACCCGAAAATCAACAGCCCCCAGGGCATCAAGGCGATCAAAGACCTCGCCTCGATCGTCAAATATATGCCCGAGGACGTCCAGGGTTGGGGCACGCCGCAGATCTATCCGTTCTGGGGTAGTGGTCAGGCCTACTCGGTGATGTCGTTCCCGTCGATCTTCGGCTATGGCAACGCCAACCCGAAAAGCACCGTTAAGGGCAAGCAGTTGCCCTGTGTGATACCGGCGACCGACGCCGGTGGAAAAATGGTGCGCCGTGCGGCGGAAGCGGCGGGCACGAGTTATATGGTCAACGCCTATAGCGACCATCCTGAACTCGCTTATCTGTTTATCCAGTGGCTGACCAGCCCGTCGGTTGGCAACCGGGCGATTGCCCACCCCAAGGGCTTTTGGGACCCGTTCCGCAAACAGAATTTGGGCGTTGAAGGCATCGCCAACAAGTTTTCCAACGAATTTTTGGAAAAGACGATGGAGAACGCCGAGTTCACCACGTCGCTTTTGTATATCGAGGGCCATTACGAGTACATGAAGATCCTCGATAACAACCTCGCCGACGTCATGAACGGCAACATTACCGCTGAGAAAGCGGCGGCGAATGTCGAGAAGGGATGGAACAACGTTACCGAAGATGTCGGGCGCGACGCGCAGATCGATGTGTGGCGTAAGGGCGTGGAAGCCGGGCTTTACGTCGATAAGTTCTAGGCTGTTTCGAAATTGGCCGGCGCCGGCGCGAACGTGACGCTCGTCACGCCGCCCCGGCGCCGGTTGTTTCGAATTCACAAATACTCGTTTCCCCGATGGTCCCGACGATGCGGATTACCAAATGGCCGACGTAACTCTTAAAGCCGCTGCCGAACCAGCCGTTACGAAAGGGGCGCTCTCGCGTTTTGGCGCCTGGCTTTCTCAGGAGCGGGTGTTTCGCTGGATTCCGTTCGTCTTGGTCGAAGGAACGTTCATCCTCGTCATCATTATTCCGTTCTTATTGACGATCTACATCAGCTTCCTGCGCTGGCGGGCCAACCGACCGTTCGAGCAGGCCCAATTGTCGGGTTTCCGCAACTACGAGCAGGTTCTGACCGACGCCGGTTTTTGGGCCTCGTTGGGGCGCACATTCTATTTTGCCGGAACGGCGGTTATCTTCGAACTGGTGATCGGCTTTTTCCTGGCCATGTTGGTGCATCGCGTTGTCCGTGGCCGGCGCATTTACATCACCTTGTTCCTCATACCGATGATGGTTGTGCCGGTTGTCGCGGGCTACAATTTTTCGATGATCTATCTCGATAGCGGCCCCCTGAACCAGCTGCTGTCGCCGTTTACGAATATGCTGGGTATCAATCCACGCATCCGCTGGCTGTCCGATCCAACGGCGGCACAGCTGGCCATCATTATCGCCGATATCTGGCAATGGACGTCGCTTACATTCCTGATTTTCCTATCGGGGTTTTCGTCATTGCCGCCGCAGCTGATAAACGCCGCGCGCGTGCTGGGCGCCAACAAACGGCAAATCTTTTTCTGGATTGAGCTGCCCCTGCTCAAACCCGCGATTGTCATCGCCGTGGTCATCCGCTCGATGGAAGCCTTAAAGCTTTTCGACCCTGTCGTCCTGCTGACCTTCGGAGGACCTGGAACGTCGACCCAGACCATCGCTTACTATCTGTGGGAACAGGTTTGGCAGTTCAACAAATATAGTTTCGGCGCGGCGGCATCGATCCTGTTGCTGATCTTGTTCTCGGTCCTGATCTTTGTCGGCATTTGGCTCCTGATCCGCCAACGCAACCAATTTGAACAGCAGCAGGAGACGGCGACGTGAGTAACGCTCATTCCAAAACTCAAGCTGCGACGCCCGCTGGGCAGAAGGACCGGCGCCGGGACCATATGCCCTTGGTTCGTCACGCGATCCTGATCGGCTGGGCCTTGATCATCATGTTCCCGATTTTCTGGATGCTGCAGACATCGTTTAAGGATTCGGGCGAATGGGTAACGTGGCCGCCAAACTGGCTGCCGCAAGACCCGACGCTAAAGAACTATCAGCAAATATTCACCTTCGACGTGTCGGGTTCCGGCGTCGCGCGCGAAGCCACCGATCAGCCGTTCAGTATCTGGGGGTCGTTGCGTGATTCGCTGATCATTTGCACGCTGTCATCGTTGATCGCGCTGTTCATGGGGACGTTCCTGGCGTACTCGATTTCGAGATTCAATGTCGGCGGCAAAAAGTTTCGCCATATGGTGCTGCTCGTTCGCATGATTCCGCCGATCGTGATCGCGATCCCGCTGCTCATGTACTATGCGGTGCTGATTCCGTTTGCGACGGAAGCGGTCTTCGGCGCGCGCATAAGTCTGTTTGATACGCGCATCGGTATGAGCATTCTGTACCTGACCGTTACGCTACCCTTCGTAATTTGGATGATGCTCAGTTTTGTCGACGAGGTGCCTTACACGCTCGAGCATGCCGCACGGATAATGGGGGCGGGGCGCATGTACACCCTACGCAAAGTCGTTCTGCCGCTGGTGGCGTCGGGCATGGTGGTGACGTTCTTGTTCGTGTTCATCTTGAACTGGGCGGAGTTCCTGCTCGCGCTTACCCTGACGCATCCGGACGTATCGACGCTGCCGGTCTTGCTCAACAAATTCCAAAGCGCGTCGGAAGGCCGTCTTTATGGCCCCCAGGCGGCGATCGGCACCGTGATTACGATACCGGTCGTGATCCTTGGCATCGCCATCCAAAAGCATCTGGTCAAAGGTTTTAGCTTCGGCATGCTGCGCCGCTAAAGGGCACAGCACAGCATATTGGGGAGAGTAGGTTACGTGGCTCGCATTGGCATAAAAAATCTCGTTAAAGAGTTTGGAAGCTTTACGGCGGTGAAGGGAATCAACCTCGAGATCAACGATGGTGAGTTCCTGATCATGGTCGGTCCTTCGGGCTGTGGCAAAACCACCACACTCAATATGATCTCCGGCCTCGTCATGCCGTCCAGCGGCGAAATTTCAATCGGCGAGAACGACGTTACGCATACCGAACCGGGCGAACGCGGCCTCGGCATGGTGTTCCAGGATTTGGCGCTTTTCCCGCACATGTCGGTGTTCGAAAATATTGCCTTCGGTCTGCGCGTGAAAAACACATCGGAACAGGAGGTCAAGGATCGTGTTCAACAGGCCGCCGAAGCGATGCATATTGAGCAATTACTCAGTAAGCGGCCGGGTCAGTGTTCGGGTGGCGAGGCGCAACGCGTTGCGTTGGCGCGCACCATCGTCACAAACCCGTCGGTCTATTTGATGGATGAGCCGCTCTCCAGTCTCGATGCCAAGCTGCGCATCGATATGCGCACCGAACTCAAGGGCCTGCATGAACGGTTGAGCGGCACATTCGTTTACGTTACCCACGACCAAGCCGAAGCGATGACCATGGCCGACCGGATCGTCGTCATGAATGGCGGCGAGATCGAACAGCTCGGCGGGCCGCTCGATATCTACCGCAAGCCGGCCACGCGGTTTGTTGCGGGGTTTTTTGGCATGCCGACGATGAATTTTCTCGACGGCGAGATTGCCGCCGTCGACGGCGCACCGATGTTCGTCACCGATGGCATTAAGGCGCCCTTGGAGGGTGATTTGCCGGCGAATCTATCGGGCCGCAAAGCCACATTGGGCGTACGTTCAGAGCATGTTCTGGCGACGGAAGCGGAGAATGGCGGGAAGGTCAGCCTGATCGAGCCGTTGGGGGACGCGACGCTGGTCTATTTTGACTATGGCGGCCCGACGCGGCTGGTGTCCAAGGTCGATCCGGATCGCTTGTTCGCGCCGGGCGATGATTTGACCTTCGCCTTCGATGCCAATAACTGCCATCTGTTCGACGCCGATAATGGCGCCCGATTGAACTGATATTCGGTGTTCGCCGCTTAAAATAGCGCGCGCACCATGCCGCCGTCGGCGCGCGGCGCGGAACCGTTGATGGCCGCGGCGCGCGGCGAACATAGAAACGCCACAACATTGGCGATTTCCGCCGGCTCGGCCCAGCGCTGCAATAACGAGGTGCGCCCCTCGCCTTCGGCGAAATAGGCCTTGCTCATCTCTTCCGGCGTGGTCCCTTCGATCTCCGCCATCTGATGCATGAAGGCGTCGACGCCGTCGGTCCAGGTCGGCGCGACCTGTACGGTGTTCACCGTGACCCCGCTGTCGCGGGTGAGTTCGGCCAGGCTGCGGGCGATCGACACCAGGGCGGTCTTGGTCATGGCGTAATGGGACATGGACGGGTTGGGTTTCGAACTCTGGTCCGACCCGATGAAGATGATGCGTCCCCAGCCGCGCGCCAGCATGTCGGGCATCAAGGCGCGCGACAGGCGCACGCCGCTCATCACGTTGAGGTCGAACATGGCCTGCCAGTCGTCATCTTCGATATCGAAGAATTCTTTGACCGTGAAGGTGCCGGCATTGTTGACCAGAATGTCGACGGGGCCCTGGCGCCGCACGAAATCATTGAGTTTCGCCGCGCCGTCGGCGGTTGAGAGATCCGCCGCGCAGCCGCTGACGTCGCCGCCGGCCGCCATGTCGGCCACCGCTTGGTCGACCCGGCCCGGGTCGCGGCCATTGATGGTAACGCTGGCGCCCTCGGCCAGCAGCGCTTCGGCGATGGCGCGACCAATGCCCAGGGTCGAGCCGGTCACAAGCGCGCGTTTTCCCGATAGGTTGAGGTCCATGTCTCTCTCCTTGGGCGACCGCTATGCGCGTCGCAGTAATTATTGGGAAATTATGGGGACCGATGGAAAGGCTGGTTGTTCTCGTAGAGACGCAACCGGCTCTCAAAATCATCGATGACCGATTTCGGCATACCCTCGGTCTGCTTTAGCATCTCGATGCCCTGTTTTTGCGATCGCACCGCATCGCCGAATTTACCTGCCTCGGCATAGGCCGCGGCCAGCGTGTCGAGAAATCCCGGCTCGCGCGGGTTCGAAGACGCTGCCTGCTCGGCAAGCTCGACGGCGCGACGGCCGTCGCGGCGGTCCGCTTGCGGCATGGTCGCCAGGTCCCACGCCAAGCTGTTGAGCGCCGAGACCAGGGTGGGGCGGAGTTGCAGGGCGCGCTCATAGTCGGCAATCGCGCGGGCGAAATCGCCCTTGTCGGAATAGGTGATGCCTCGATTGCTGTGCGCGATGGCCAGATTCTGGATGGTTTCGCTGCCGGACTCGATCAAACTCGTGCAGGCGGCGATGCCGCGCGCCGGATCACCGGCTTCGCACAGCGCCCAGTTTTCGTTTCGGGTTTGCGCGCTGGCGGGATCGGCGAGCACGACAAGGAAAAGTGCAGCTGCGAATAAACATCTCATGGCAGCCAATTTAGTCGCTTCGTTTGCGAATTGCGATGTCGATTTAGCGTAACAAAACAGGGTTATGGTGAAAGTGATATCTAGACAAGTTTAGAATCACACTTCAAAGTTGAGGTCTAATGGTTGGGGGCTAACACAAGGGAGAAATATTATGGTGCGCAAGACAGCCGATGAATTCGATCAAGAATTACTCGATCTTTATGACAGCTACGCCCACTGTCTCATCGAACGCCGTGAGTTTCTAAGCAAAGCCGGGAAATTTACCGTCGGCGGGATGACCGCCACGGCGTTGCTCAGCGCGCTGTCGCCCGATTATGCGCTGGCCGCCCAGGTCGACGAGAACGACCCCCGGATCAAGAGCGAGACCATCGAATATGCCTCGCCCAACGGGCATGGCACCATCAAAGGCCTGTTCGTACAGCCCACCGGCCAGCCCACCGGTACGTCGCGCGGCAGCGTTCTCGTGGTGCATGAAAATCGCGGCCTCAACCCCTATATCGCCGATGTGGCGCGGCGCGTTGGCGTTGCCGGATTTACCGCCCTGGCGCCGGACGGATTGACCCCGCTGGGCGGTTATCCAGGTAACGATGACGAAGGCAAGGCGATGCAACGCACGCTGGATAAGGGGAAACTATTGGCGGATTTCATTGCGGCCTTCGACCATCTGCAAGCCGGCGCCGGTTCGAACGGTAAAGTCGGCGCCGTCGGCTTCTGCTATGGCGGCGGTGTGTGTAACGCATTGGCGGTGCAACGCCCCGAGCTTGCGGCATCCGTTCCCTTTTATGGCCGCCAGGCGCAAGCTGCCGATGTCCCCGCCATCAAGTCGCCGCTGCTGCTGCACTATGCCGGGCTCGACAAGCGCATCAATGCCGGGTGGCCCGATTATGAGGCGGCCCTGAAGGCCAATGGGAAAGTATTTACCGCCCATTTCTATGACAACACCAATCATGGTTTCCATAACGACACGACGCCGCGCTACGACAAGACGGCGGCCGAGTTGGCGTGGTCGCGGACGATCGATTTCTTTAACGCCAATCTCGCGTAAACAGGCCTGCCGCCCTGATTTCGTCAGGGCGGCAGTTGCCCACAGGCTTCGCGGTTGCGACGCAGCGGGACTCCATGACAATTTACACTCAATAGTGTGTCACGGTAATTTTTGCACAAGATTTTGTGCTCTTACCGGCTTGTTCGGATTTTCGTGCGGGGTGCACGATTATCGACATCAGAAGTGTTGGAGGCCAAAATGGCTGTGGTTACAACCGATTACGTCCGTTCCAATATCCATCCCCTCGATCTTGTCGAGGAGACCATGGCATTGCGCGATTGGGCATTGGATCGCCCCGCGCGCGATGAATTATTGGCCGAAGTGACGGGGCGGTGGTGCGACTACCATATTGTCTTCCACTGGACCGACGATTTGGGGGCGCTACAGCTCACCTGCGCCTTCGACATGCGTACGCCACCGGAGCGCCGCCCCTCGGTGCACGAACTTTTGGCGTTGCTCAACGACCGGTTGGGGATCGGCCATTTCGATATTGGCTCGGTCGACGGCCTGCCGGCCTACCGCCATGCCTTGTTGTTGCGCGGCGGCGCCTTATCGGCCGAACAGATCGAGGATCTGCTCGACATCGCGCTGCACGAGATGGACCGGTTCTACCCGGCCTTTCAATTCGTCGTTTGGGGCGACCGCTCGCCGGTCGACGCCATGGCCACCGTCATCTTTGAAACGGTCGGTGAGGCCTGATACGGTCCCACCCTGACTAGCGCAGGGTGTAAGCATGACCGATCACGGAAAAATTTTGCTCGTCGGCTGTGGCAAGATGGGCAGTGCGTTGCTCAATGGCTGGCTCGGCCAGGGCACGGCGGCCGCGCAGGTGAGCGTCGTCGAACCGATGGCGCCGCAATTGCCCGCTAGCGTAGCTATTCACAAAGACGCAGCGGCGCTGGGCCCGGATTATCGCCCCGCCGTTGTCGTCTTCGCCGTAAAACCGCAATCGATGGACGATGTGCTGCCGGCCTACGTTCCATATGCCGGGCCCGAGACGGTGTTTCTGTCGATCGCCGCGGGTAAGCCGATCGGCTATTTCGAAGCAACGTTGAGCGGCGGCGCCATTGTGCGTGCGATGCCCAACACCCCGGCAGCCGTCGTCCGTGGCATTACCGTGTTGTGCGCCAATGATCGCGTGTCGGGAGACCAAAAATCTGTCTGCACGCAATTGATGGAATCGGTCGGCGAAGTGGCCTGGATCGAGGATGAGGCGCTGATGGACGCGGTGACCCGCCGAAACTGGCGGGGCAATTGGCCCGTGCCACCGTGGCGGGCAGCGGCGAATTATTGACCCAATCCAGCGACCCGGCGGGCACCTTGCGCCAAAATGTCACCAGCCCCGGCGGGACCACGGCCG
>JABDJY010000116.1 GCA_013003285.1 Alphaproteobacteria bacterium
GACATGGGCTCCGCATACCTCGGATATCGCTTCGCGCACGCCCGTGCGCGGCGGATCGAGCATCGCGACCAAGCCGGCAAATACGAAATCGCGTTCGGTCGCCTCGAGTGGGAAGCGTTCTTGTCCCGCCGGAAAATCCCTGTAGGCCAGCGCGATAACGCGCAGCGATTCCTCGCTATAGCCTTTTACCTGGGCAGCGATGGCCTCCCGCATTTCGTCATCAAGCGGTACTGCCTCGCCGTCGTGGTGGAACGCACTACAGGCCGCGAGCACACTTTGCGTCGCACCTTTCATGTAGCCGATCGTGCGCCCCTTGTGTTCGCGCACCATGGTCATACGCTTGCGTCTGCTGTCGAAGGGTAGCTCCTGTACCAGCGGAAACGAATCTATACGCTCCTCCACATCGAGGCTCGCTTTGACCGCGAACGGCATGAAGGCCGCTTCGGTAGGATCGCCCACCGCGTACCAAACAAGATGTTGATCGTCGGGCGGATGGGTGCGGCCATTGCTGGCGAGAAGGCCATGCTGAAAAAACTGCTTGATGGAATTCAGCTCGGCTTCCGAAACCGGTGCGCCATTTTCGAGGATTTCTCCTTGCGGGTCATAGCCTTCCCCGGTCACTTCGAAGGTGCGCCCGTCGGCCCAACCCCGCACGATGGTCATTTCGTTCGCGGTGACGGTTCCGGTCTTGTCGGTACAGATCACCGTCGTGCAGCCCAGTGTCTCCACTGCCGATAGACGTTTGACGACCGCGCGCTCCCGCGCGAGACGCGCGACACCCAGGGAGAGTGCGACCGTAATCTGCGCCGGTAGACCCTGTGGCACACAAGCCGCTGCAACACTTATAGCGAAGAGGAGGCTGGCGTTAATCAGCGATTGGGTGTCGGGAAAGGCATCGCCGCGGAGCATAATATTTGCCGCGAACAGTACCAGCACGATCACGCCGGCCAGCTTGGTGAGCGTTCGCGCCAGCGTATTAATCTCCAATTGCAGCGGCGAGAGATCCCGGCGAATGGTTTGGCTGAGTTCGGCGATGCCGCCGATCGCCGTCGCCATCCCGGTGGCGAACACCACGCCGGTCGCGGTCCCCCTGGCCACAGTGGTTCCGAAAAACGCCAGATTTTCTTGGTCGGTGAGCGGACATTCCCGGTCGATCACCGCTTCGGCATCCCTGTCCCGAGGCAGGGATTCACCGGTGAGGGTGAAATCGTTGGTGGCGAAACCCTGAGCCTCGATCAGACGAATATCGGCCGGCACTGCGGCGCCCGCCTCCAAAAGCACGATGTCGCCGGGCACCAAATCGCGTTCGTCGACTTCGGTCGGGGCGCCGTCGCGCACCACGGTTGTCCGCGTCATGACCAAGGCTCTCAGGCGTTCGAGCAATCGCTCCGCCTTGTATTCTTGGTAGACGCCGATGGCCGCGTTAATGAGGATAATCGCGAGCAGGATTGAGGCGCCGCGCACGTCGTCGAGATAGTAGGCGAGCACCGTCGCGACGATAAGCACGGCAATCAAAAGATCTCGAAACTGGTGCAGAATCAATCTGTAGAACGGTCGGCGGCCACGCTCCTCGAGCACATTGTCGCCGTAGCGCCGTCGCAACAGGACGACTTTAGATTTACTCAACCCTTCTTCATTATCAGTCTGAAGCTGCTCAACTACTGTTGCAGCCGGTAGCCGGTAGGCAGGTGAGGTAAGCGCCGGTTTGTCGTCGGGCATGTGAGATCCTATGCGCTTGAAACCAAATCAGTCGTAAGCCGCACTGGGCACTAACCTAGGCCCGACATCTGCTCACAAATTTAGTCGCAAATTATAGTTGGTGCGCTCTCAATCCCATTGTTCTTGGTCAATAGGAGGAGAGCGCCCCATTTCTGTTGACGCCAAATCTGAGCTTGAATTGTTATGCGCGTAATCGAGCACTTACCGATCAGGAACTTAAAGGGCGGGAACCGGCCTCTCTAATTGATCTACGCGCTTATCCAATCAGTTCGATCAATCCGACAACGACGCCGATGATAAATACGGCCTGAGTGACCAGCGCCATAAACAGAAAACGCTGGAGGTCGGCCTTAAGCTCGCTGACGTCGGATTTAGTCGCAAAGTGCACCGCGTCATCGCTTATGACGACCTTGGCAGCGACTTATTGAGCTTTTTCTTTGTCTACTCCGGCTTCGATAAGCGCGTTGTAGAGATCAACTGTGGCTGATGACACAAGATATTAAGTTATTGAAATTATAGTATAAATTAAGATTTTGGGGAGATCTCACCGATAAACCCTCATGGTATTCTTTTGGAGTATGAACCAAACAGAAAGGGAAGATCCGATGGCGAATAGGCCAACTCACAATGTGTTCTTTGTGCAAGAAATCGGCGCCGAAAAACCGTTTTGGCGACAAATCGGAGTGGCGTGGGCTCACCAAACAGGGAAGGGGTTCCAGGTGAAACTCGACCTCCTACCAGCCGATTTTCCACCGGCGATCTTGTCATGCTCGTGGC
>JABDJY010000152.1 GCA_013003285.1 Alphaproteobacteria bacterium
ATCCGTTCGACGAGAACGGAACGCTGTCCCACCGGGACGGAGGCAGGATGATCTCGCGACTGATGTCGAGGCAGAGCCTTACCGGCCATTGACCTCGCAGCGGACCTTTGGAGACATCCAGTCCCCGCCGCCATCATGGGGCGGGCCGCTAACCGGTATGTCACCCGGATCAGATACCTAGCCCGAATCTCTGCGCTTTCTTTGGCCTACCATCCTTTAAGTTTAATGACTCCAACCGCTGCGCCACGCTTTTCGCGAACCCAGCCGAGAAGTTGCGTCATGCTGTCGACTTGATCGTCGTGCCGTGTGGCGGGAAACTGCAGTATTTCGAGCAAAAATTCATTGAGCCAAGGCGCCTGCTTTGGAAAGCGGACGTAGCCAGCCTCAATATGAGCGGACACGGTGCTCAGGCGTGTCACTTAGTCTTCCTTAGGTGTGACGGCGATCGCGCGATAGGCTGTGTCGTACTTCACGTCCTGGATGAGACCTGTACCGGAACCTTTATCCTCGATCAAAATGTCATTGACGCCATACGCCATTGCCTGCGCAACTACAGCACGCTTGAGCTCCGGGTATCGGCCTATTACGATGACGGTGGTCTGTCAGGTGGCACGCTTGAACGTCCCGCATTGCAGCGCCTCCTGACCGATATCGATAGACACAAAGTCGATCTGATTGTTGTCTACAAGGTGGACCGCCTGACCCGCTCGCTGGCCGACTTCGCCAAGATCGTCGAGGTGTTCGATGCGCACGGCGTGTCATTTGTTTCGGTCACACAGCAGTTCAACACGACCACCTCAATGGGCCGGCTCACCCTCAATATGTTGCTCTCGGTGGCGCAGTTTGAGCGCGAGGTCACCGGAGAACGCATCCGCGACAAGATCGCAGCATCGAAAAAGAAAGGCATGTGGATGGGCGGTCCACCGCCGCTGGGATACGACGTGGAAGATAAGAAGTTGGTCGTGAATGCCACCGAAGCGAAAATCGTTGGGAAACTCTTTCAGCTCTATCTGGAACTCGGCAATGTGCGATCGCTTATGCACGAGGCCGAACATCAGGGGATTGTCACCAAGCGACGACAAAGCGGCGATCGTACCACCGGCGGCAAACCGTTTACCCGAGGCAACCTTTATCAACTCCTGCACAACCCCCTTTACGCCGGCAAGATACCGCACAAAGGGAAAACCTACCCTGGTCAGCACCAAGCCATCATCGACCCTGAGACCTGGAAAGCCGTCCAGCAGCTACTATCCCAAAACGCCTCGACACGGCAATCGAGCCAAAACATCAAAGGTATCGGAGCAAAGCCTGCTGGAACTTATCCTTGCACAGCCTAGCGACAGCACCGATGAATCCGATCGCCTAGTTCGCCTCGAGGTCCCTACAACACTCAGGCGAAGGGGCGTCGAGACCAAATTGATCATCCTATCGTCAGATCACTGTGTGCCGGACGAAAGACTGATCACACTGATTGCGCGATCATATGGATGGATCGATCAACTCTCAGCAGGGACAGCTGCTTCGATTCGTGACATTGCCCGGCGAGACGGTCTCCATGAAGGCGATGTAAGCCGTTTTCTGCCGTTGGCATACCTCGCGCCCGACATCGTGGAGTCGATTGTTTCCGGAAAGCAGCCTACGGAGCTGACTTCCCACGTGCTTCGGCGCGCCTGTCCAATCCCCTATTCCTGGGGGGTTCAGCGTAAGTTGCTCGGATTTTCTGGCTGGGATTGAGTCGACAGCAGACAGATAGTTAGAATCAACCAGCTATCGAACTCTCTCGCAGTCGATCCTAAACATGATGGTTTGGTCGCCGAAAGCCGCGGCGAGAGACGTATGGCCTAAAGCCGCGCGATTTTGGCCCGTCCACCGTCTCTACTCCTGAGCCGATCGCCGAACATGCCCAAAAACCGCGGGAAAGTCCGCGCTCCGCGGCGTTCCAGGTTTGGTCGTCGTAGAACACAAGAAGGAGTGGTAGGCCCGGCAGGACTCGAACCTGCGACATAACCGTTATGAGCGGTTCGTTCTAACCAACTGAACTACGGGCCCCCATGGCCGGGGCGGCGCCGAGCAACAGGCTGCGGCGCGCTGTCTTCCATATATCACATGAATCCGCCCGGTCCAGATGGACCATAAGAAAAGGGCCGGCAACGCACCGGCCCTCTTTGGATGTTGTGCTGCCCGTTAGGGGCGGCAGACATAGTAACAATTCTGAATATCGTGCTCGAGCTCGTTGACCTCGACCGAGCCGAAGCCGGCTTCGGAGAAAATCTCCACCGCCTTCTGCCGACCCCACATGGCACCCAACCCCTCGCCGCCTTCCTGGGCCAGCGACACGGTCATGCAATGCATGCACGAAACGGTATAGAGCAACGGCCCGATGGGATGATCGCAATTCTCGTGCATATGGCTCGAGCCGTTGATGTCCTGGGCCAGATAGACCCCGCCCGGCGCCAAGCTGCGATGAATGCCGCGCACCATCGCGCGGGGATTGCCCTGGTCGTGAACCGCGTCGAAGGTGGTGACGAAATCGAACGCGGCCTCGGCGGCGTCTTGGTCGAAGGTACCGAGATCGCGCACCTGGAAGGTCAGATTATCCAGCCCCTGCTCTTCCGCATTGGCCGTCGCCCAGGCGATTGCCTCGGCAGACAAATCATAGCCGGCGAACGAGCTATTGGGGTACCACGCGGCCATCCGGGACAAGGCAATGCCCCGGCCGCAGCCTAAATCGAGGACCCGAATGCCGGCCTCCAAGCGATCGATGAGGTCCGGCACCAGCGGCAGGATATGCTCGCGCAATGCCGGCAACACCGACTGGCCACTATCTTCGGCCATGATTTCGTGGAACCGGTTGAAGCGCGCATAGGGCACCCCGCTGCCATTCTTGAAGCATTCGACGATATCGGTCTCGACCGAGCCGAGTTCGCCAATATACTGCGCGAACACCGCCAGGTTATTCGGCGCGGCGGCGCGGATCAGGTACGCCGCATGCTCGGCCGGCAATTGGAACGTACCGGTATCGGCATCGCAATCGACGATAGCACTGGCGACCATCGCGCCCAGCCATTCGCGCACATAGCGTTCGTTCAATCCGGCCTTCGCGGCGATTTCGGCGCTGGTCCCCGGCGTGCCATCGGCCATGGCATCGAACAGGCCGGTACGATGGCCAACCGACGCCATAAGGCAAGTCGCCCCGGCGTTGAGCGTATCGACGAACCGCTCCTCGAATGCCGCGGCCTTGGCGGTGGAAAAACTGTTCTCGGGGGATGATTCCAAAATTTCTGCTGCAGACATTGTCTTCTCCATTTTGCTGCATCGTTTAAAATATACCAACCGGTCGGTTTATTAATGAAACGGATTTTCTGAGTCAATGAATTATTTTCTCCTACTTTGGTCGTATGGCTGAATATTTCCCACAAATGCGCGAATAATACGGACATTCGATCGATTTGACTTTGGGGTTTAACATACCAACTGGATGGTATATAATTATAATCTAAACTACGAAAGAAGCGAAAAACATGGCGCGCGACGGCACGGCAACCCGCAATAAGATCCTCGACGCGGCGGAGGCAATGATTCTCGATCAGGGATTTTCGGCAACGTCGATCGATCGGCTGGTCGAACGGGCGGGCACCACCAAAGGCTCCTTCTTCCATCATTTCGACAGCAAGGCGGTGCTGGCGCACACATTGGTCGAGCGTTATGCGCAAAACGATATGGAGCTGTTCGCGGCAAACCGGGCCCGCGCCGAACAGCTCAGCCGCGACCCGCTGCAACGGGCGCTACTGGTGATCGGCCTCTACAAGGAGATGATGGAAGGTCTGACCGAACCCTATCCGGGCTGCCTGTTCGCTTCCTACCTCTACGAGGCCAATCTGTTCGATGATCAGACCATGGCGGTGATCGACAACACCTACCGCCAATGGCGCACGATCTTCGGCGGCATGCTCGAACAAGCCGCTGAAGCGTATCCGCCCAAGATCGAGGTCGATTGCGCCCATCTGGCCGACATGTTCACCGCGACCTTGGAGGGCGCGTTCATCATGTCGAAGACCTTGAAAGAGCCACAGCTCGTCGCCCAACAGCTCGGCCTGTTACGAGATTTCGTCGAACTGCTGTTCCAGCCGATCAGCGCCAATCCAAAATAATCATTCCCGAAACGCGCCGTCCGAGAAATATTGTGGGGCTCATTCATCCTTCGACAAGCTCAGGATGAGGAATTGCTACAAACCGCCCTCATCCTGAGCCTGTCGAAGGACGAGGGCTTCTCACGGTCATGCCCCCCGGCGCACCGCCTGCACGGTGTGTTCCAACGCTTGTAGAAATTGCGAGCGGTCCTGTTTGGTGAAGGACGGGTTGAAGTTGCCGCCCTGGTCGGTTTCGCGCAGATGGCTCTTGAGTTCGCGCATCGCCAGGGCATTGCCGATATTTTCCACCGTGAACGGCTTGCCGGTATTTCCCAGCGCGTGGGCGCCCCGCTCCAGACAGCGCGCCGCCAACGGAATGTCGGCGGTCACCGCGATATCGCCGGCGCCGATATGTTCGGCGATCCAGTCATCGGCCGCGTCGGCCCCCTCCGGCACCACCACCCGGTGGATCAGCGGATTGTCGCCGCCATGGCGCAGCCAGCTATTGCCCACCAGATGAGCCGTCAGGCCGTGGCGAGTGGCGACGCGCAACACCTCGTCCTTGACCGGGCAGGCATCGCCATCGACATAGATCTCCAGCGGGGCGGGTTCCGGCACCGGGTTAGTGGTCCGAGGTTTCGGCGAAACGGTCGCTCAAGCCGGTATCGTAGTTCAGCCCGTCAACCGTCAGGGTCACGCCCATAGGGTCGGTACGGGTCAGCCCCTTACGGGCTAACACGGTCCAGACCGCCGGGTTGGCAAAACCGCTGGCATCGCGCGACGCGACCACAAATCCGCCAACATGCACATGATCGCCATGGGGTTGCGGCAGGCTCAGCAGGGTCACCTCGCCGGTGACATCGTCGCGCTGCGACGATTTCGCATCATTGGCCAACACCTGGGCTAGCGCCAGGGTACGCAATTGTAGCTTGTTCAGCCTCAACGGGTTGATCTTCGGTGGCACCGGCTTCTCTCGATTGTTCGCTTAGTAATAACGCACCCGATCCGGCGGCGCCAAACAAGAAGGGCCGGCAAAATGCCGGCCCCGAATTCTTGAACCGCCTGTCGCGCCCTAATGGTCGAGGAAGCTGCGCAGTTTGCGCGAGCGCGACGGATGTTTGAGCTTGCGCAGGGCTTTGGCCTCGATCTGGCGGATACGTTCGCGGGTGACCGAGAATTGCTGACCGACTTCCTCCAGCGTGTGATC
>JABDJY010000192.1 GCA_013003285.1 Alphaproteobacteria bacterium
CGACGACGATGATGATGACGACGATGGCGATAGCAGCGACGATGACGGCCAGGCAACCGGCGGCGTCGGATTTGACGGCCTGACCTAGCCCCATCCCTTGCCTACTTGATTTGGCCTACATCAAAACGCTAGCGACCAACCTGTGAGATATTTTTTGATGAAAACACCTTTTCACATCGCCGCACTCGTCGGCACTCTAGCCCTGACGGCGTGTGCTGGAATCGACTTTCCGGGCACGTCGGAATCGGCGGCGGCACCGAGGTCCGCCGCACAAGAGACCAAGCCCGACGTGCCGCGCTACGGCGCGATCGCATTCTCCGACCAATCGCAACGCTGGCGGTTTCGTTGGAACGTGATCGATCCGCAGCGGGCCGCCGATCTGGCCATGCAGGATTGCGGCGATAGCGGTTGCCGCATCCTGCTGACATTTGGTCCCGCCGAGTGTGGAACCTTTGCCCTTGGCCAAAATAGCGTTACCGCCGCCGCGAAGGCTCAAACACCCCGGCAGGCCGAAACAGAAGCGAAGGCAGCGTGTAACGATATCGGCGCCGGCTGCCGCGTTGCGCCGGCTCAATGTAATACTTAACCGCCTTGGTAAGATTACGGCGCCGCGGCGTCAGCCCATTCGGCGCGGACCATAGGGTCAGCCTCGATCAGCAGGCGTTCGGCCTGTTGACGAGTGAACTCATCCGCCGGCACCAAACGCGATAGCGCCCACACGGCGGCGCCGCGCACGACCGGCGCCGGGTCATCGAGCAAGGATTCGACAGTCGGCACGGAATTGGCATCGCCGCTATTGCCCAGTGCAATCAATACGTTGCGCACAAACCTGTCACGGCCCGAGCGTTTTATGGCGGTCTTGGAAAAGAGCTGGCGAAACGCGCTGTCGTCAAGGCGCGCCAGCTCAGCCAAACGCGGCACGGTGAGTTCAGCGCGCGGTTCCAGCTCCGGGTCGGCGCCGGCCTGGGCGAACTTATTCCACGGACAGACCGCCAAGCAGTCATCGCAGCCATAGATGCGATTGCCCATCAAAGGGCGTAATTCGCGGTCGATGGAGCCGGCATGCTCGATGGTCAGGTAGGAGATGCAACGCCTTGCGTCGAGCTGATACGGCGCCGGGAAGGCGTTGGTCGGGCAAACATCGAGACAGCGCCGGCATGAGCCACAATGGTCCTCGAGGGCTTCGTCGCTGGATAGATCGAGGGTCGTATAGACCTCACCCAGAAACAGCCACGAACCATGGTCGCGCGACACCAGATTGGTGTGCTTACCCTGCCAACCCAGCCCGGCTTGCTGGGCCAGGGGCTTTTCCATCACCGGCGCGGTATCGACGAATATCTTGATGCCGCAATCATATTCCTCGCCGATCCAGCGTCCGAAGGCTCGTAGGCGTTTTTTCATCACCTCGTGATAGTCGCGACCGCGGGCATAGACCGAGATATTACCGGTCTCGGGTCGCGAGAGGTTCTCCAGCGGGTCGCCATCAGGCGCATAGGAAATCCCCAGCGCGACCACGCTGCGCGCCTCGGGCCACAGCACCCGGGGGTCGCCGCGCCGCTCGGCCTTGCCGACCAGCCAGCCCATATCGCCGTGATAGCCGCGGCGCAGATACTCGGCCAGATTGTCCCGATTAGTGTCGGAGAGCGCGGCCGGCGCAAACCCGACGGCGCTGAACCCCGCCGCTAGGGCGCGGTCGCGAATATGATCGCGCGTCGAAGGCTGTGGGGCGGCAACCGCCACACCGTCAGCCCCGCCCCCGGTAGGGCGCTACGCCCTGATCGGGCAGCCACAGGCCGGCCGGCGGTTCGCCGGTCTGGTAAAACACATCGATCGGCATGCCGCCGCGCGGATACCAATAGCCCCCGATGCGCAACCACGTCGGCTCCAGCGTATCCACCAGCCGCTTGGCGATGGCCACGGTGCAGCCCTCATGGAACGCGCCATGATTACGGAACGAGCCGAGATAAAGCTTGAGCGACTTGCTCTCGACGATCCATTGATCGGGCGCATAGTCGATCACCAGATGGGCGAAATCCGGCTGGCCGGTGATCGGGCAGATCGAGGTGAATTCCGGCGCGGTGAAGCGCACCAGATAGGTCTCGCCCGGCTGCGGGTTGGCGACCCGCTCCAACACCGCCGCGTCGGGTGATTGCGGCAGCGGCGCATCGCCGCCCAACTGGGTCAGGCCGGTATAAGCTTCATCGGTCATGGCGCCCTCCCATTGGCGCAATTCAAGAGCATCGCATCGCCATAGGAATAGAAACGATAGCGTTGTGCAATGGCGTGGTCATAGGCCGTGCGGATGGCGTCGGTGCCGGCGAACGCGCTCACTAACATAAACAATGTCGAGCGCGGCAGGTGAAAGTTGGTCAGCAGCATATCGACCGCGCCGAACCGGTAGCCGGGCGTAATAAATATGCTGGTATCGCCGGCGAAAGGGTGCAGCATACCGCCCTCGTCCACCGCGCTTTCCAGCAGGCGCAACGAGGTGGTACCGACCGCCAGCACCCGGCCGCCCCGGGCATGGGTGGCGTTTACCGCATCGGCGGTCGCCGCCGATATTTCACCGATTTCCGCATGCATCTTATGGTCCGCGACGTCATCGACGGTTACCGGCAGAAAGGTGCCCGCCCCCACATGCAGGGTCAGCGGTGCGCTCAACACGCCGCGCGCGGCCAGCGCTTCCATCACTACGGGTGTAAAATGCAGCCCCGCCGTGGGCGCGGCGACGGCGCCATCATGTGCAGCGAACAGGGTTTGATAGTCGTTTTGATCCTTGGCGTCGGGCAGTTCAGGACGCTTGATATAGGGCGGCAAAGGGGCCCGCCCATAACGCCGTAAGCCATCATGGAAATCGACGCCGGTGGCGGCGAAGCGTAGCAAGATTTCGCCCATCTCATGTTTTTCCATGACGTCGGCGGTGAAATCATCGCCGAAAACGATTTGATCGCCCACCTCCAGGCGCCGCGCCGGTTTGGCAAAGGCCCGCCACACGCCGTCGCCGTCGCGCTTGTGCAAGGTAACGCTGATCTTTCGCTCCGGCGCGGCCAGGCTGCCCGCCACATCGCGCACCCGCACCCCCGACAATAGGGCCGGGATAACGCGGGTATCGTTAAATACCATCAGATCGCCGGGGCGCAGTAAATCGGCCAGATCGCTAATCCTGCGGTCGGTCAGCCCGTCCTGAACATCGAGCAACCGGGCGCTTTCGCGCGGCACGGCCGGGCGCTGGGCGATCAACTCGCGGGGCAGGTTGAAATCGAAATCGGCGGTTTTCATCACATGTCCTGCGGCACCGGTGACAATTGACAGGCTTGCCAGTAGGCGGCACAACCCAGCATCAGCAACCGGAAATAGCCGCAGATCATGTCCCCATCACAGTCGCCCGCGTCGAACCTGGTCTCCAGCCGCTTTATGCTTATCGCGGTTGCGTTCGTCACCTGTCTCATCGTCTCCAACATTACGGCGGTGAAACTGATCGATGTGAGCGGCTTCATCTTGCCCGGCGCCATCGTCATTTTCCCGATCACCTACATCATCGGCGACGTTCTGACCGAAGTGTACGGCTATGCCAAGGCCCGGCGGGTGATCTGGCTGGGTTTTCTGGCCAATCTGTTCGCCGTGGGCACCTTTGCCCTGGTCGGCGTGCTGCCGGCGGCTGGGTTTTGGGGCGGGCAGGATGCCTATGACGTCATACTGGGCGCCACGCCGCGCATCCTGGCGGCGTCCCTGGTCGCCTATCTGTTCGGCGAATTCGCCAATGCCTATGTGCTGGCCAAACTCAAAATCGCCACCGAAGGGCGGCTCTTATGGGTGCGCACCATCGGCTCGACCATGGTCGGGCAGAGCCTCGATTCGGCGATCTTCGTCGTCATCGCCTTTAGCGGCATCCTGCCGGCCGACGCGCTGATCCTGACGATTGTCGTGCAAGCGGTGGCCAAGACCGCTTACGAAGCCCTGGCGACGCCGCTCACCTATGTGTTGGTCGGCTGGCTCAAACGCGCCGAGGGCATCGATACGTTCGACCGCGACGTGAGCTTCAATCCCTTCGCCACTACCGGGTGACCACGCAAATGGCAATGCTGCTTCGATTTTGCATTGCCGCGTCGCTTGCCGTCTTTGCGCTGGGGCTGACGCCCCTCGCCGCTGTCGCCGGCAACTACACGGCGCAAATCGAGAACGACCGGATCGCCAACACCGACCGGCATTACACCACGGGCATGCGGTTAAACTGGGTATCGGACCAGGCCACCGATTCCCCGCTCTGGGCGAAAAACCTGCTCGACCGGATATACCCGCTTGCCGATCTGCGCGCCGGTCGGGTCGGCCTCGCTTTGGGCCACAATGTGTTTACGCCGGAGAATACCGCGACAACAGCTCTGGTAACCGACGACCGGCCCTATGCCGGCTGGCTCTATGGCGGTATTTCGGCACACGCCGAGACCACCCGCACCATCGCCGGCCGGACGCTCGACACGCTAGACACGGTTGAACTCAATATCGGCGTGGTCGGCCCGATGGCGCTGGCCGAAGAGGTGCAGAACGGATTCCACGAGCTGATCAACGTGCGTCGCGCCAACGGCTGGCGCAACCAGCTGAGAAACGAGCCCGCCGTGATGCTGATCGCCGAGCGCCGCTGGCGGCCGGACCCGCTTAACATCGGCTCCGTCGCCGCGGACATCATCCCCCATATGGGCGTCAGTCTGGGCAATGTGATGACCCTGGCCAACGCCGGCGCCACGGTGCGCATCGGCCAGGATCTCGACGTGGATTTCGGCCCGCCCCATGTGCGTCCCACCCTATCGGGCCTGGCCGCCGTTGCCGGCGGCACCGACTTCGCCTGGTATCTCTTCGCCGGCGCCGAGGGGCGATACGTCGCCCATAATATCTTTCTCGACGGCAACACCTTCGCCAACAGCCACAGCGTCGACCGCATCCCCCTGGTCGCCGACGTCCAGCTCGGCGCGGCGATTGTCGTGAACGACATCCGGCTGGCGTTTACCCATGTGTTTCGCACCCGCGAATTCGAGGGCCAACGCCGCGCCGACCGCTATGGCGCGATCAGCCTGTCGGCGCGGTTCTGAGCATTACCGCTTTGTGTCGGCTCAGGCCGATAAAGTATAATCGCTGGGTTCGTGTTTCACAGATCGACAGGTGACCCATGCGCTTCGGTGACCGTAACCCCATCCCACTACCGACGACCCAGCTCTCGGACCGGGTCGATTGGAACTTTGCCGAGACCCCGCCGGAGATTGCCGCGGTCGCCGACGCCGACCCGCTCGACCAGCTGCGCGCGGTCAATGATTACGTCACCACGACCTGCGCCTACGTGGAAGACGTCATCGACCATTGGAAATCGCCGACCGAATTCTTCGCCGCCAAGGCCGGCGACTGCGAAGACCATTGCGTGGGTAAATACGCGCTTCTGCGCAATATCGGCTGGGCGGCAGAAAATCTCGGCGTCTTCGCCGGCCGCGACATCGACGGGGTGGGCCACGCCGTACTCGGCGCCCGCATCGACGGCGACGACGACATCCAACTCCTCGACAACCGCACCCCAATCATCCGCCCCTCGGCGCAAGCGCCCTGGTTCACGCCGTTCTTCGGCGTCAACGAAGATACGTCCTGGTTCTATCTGGGCTAGCGACTATTCCGCCGCTTCGGCGGCCAGTTTGCCGCTGTCGCGCCAGCAGTCGATCACTTCTTCCGACTGCACCACCTGGCCGAACCAGCGGTCGATATTGACCAGGGTGGCGTTATGCATCTCTTCCGTGACGGTGCCGGTGCAATCGTCGGTGAAGACGATGTAATAGTCGTGGAAGAAGCCGTCGCGCGCCGTCGATTCGACGCAGCCATTGGTGATCGCGCCGGTCATGATCAGCGAGCGGATGCCGTTCGAGCGCAGCACCATATCGAGATTGGTACCAATGAAGCCGCCATAGCGGTGCTTATGGATGATCGGCTCGCCGGGCCGCGGCTCGATACCTTCATAGAACTGGCCGCCCCAGCCATCCTCCATGCATACCGGATATTCGATGAAACGCCCCTTCCACTGGCGCAGCGACTGCTCGAGCCAGACATCGGACATCAGGTTCATATCGGCGTTGTAGATGGTTTGGATATAGACGATCAGGCAGCCCGCCTCGCGCGCCTTGTCGATCAGATTGACCAGCCTCGGCACCATGGTCTTGATGCGCGTCAGATCGAAGCCTTCGGTATCGAGCATACCGCCCTCGGCGCAGAAATCGTTCTGTACATCGACCACGATCACCGCCGTATGGTTGGGATCGGTCTTGGCCTCCAAGGTGGTCAGCGCCCGCGCCAGGGTCTTGTAGATATTGGCCCGCATGATCTGGGTAATCTTGTCCGGGTTGCGGTTCGTCAGCGTGGAATCGTCGTCAGCCATAGTGTCCTCCCGACGGGCCGCGATGGTTTGGACACATGCTGTGGCGGCCGCGTTGTGGCGTAAAGCATAGAGCAGTTTGCTAGAGAACGGGAAGCGCCACGTTAAGCGCGCGCTCGAGCAGCCAGACCGACGCCACCGCAACCACCAGGGCCGACCCGAGCTGAAGCCCGCCGCGGGGATAGAATTGCCAGGCGCGTAACAGGTAGGCCAGCGGCAGAAAGGCGGCGACGATGGCGAGCTGGCCAATCTCGACGCCGA
Source organism: Alphaproteobacteria bacterium (assembly GCA_013003285.1). Taxonomy (GTDB): domain Bacteria; phylum Pseudomonadota; class Alphaproteobacteria; order UBA6615; family UBA6615; genus JABDJY01. The sequence goes on from JABDJY010000192.1 coordinate 6,665, forward strand.
TATTGAAGCCGAGCAGCGCCAGCACCAACGCGCCTTGCGGCAATCCCAAATCGGCCAGCACGCTGGCGAAACCAAATCCGTGCACCAGGCCGAAGGCGAAGGCGACAATCCAGAGCCGGCGGGTGACCAGGGGGTAGATATTATTGAGGGCGGCGATCACCACCGAGGCGGCGATCACCGATTCCACCAGCCGCGTGGGTAGATCGATGGTACCAAGCGCCGCCAGGCTCAAGGTAATCGAGTGGGCCAGCGTAAACGCGGTGACGATCTTCAAGACCTGGCCGGAGGCCGCGCGGATACTCTCGTTCGCTTCCCATCGCCCACCCCGGCGCAGGAACATCGCCGGCAGCAGCAGGGTCAGCAGGAACAGCACATGGTCGAAACCGATCCAGATGTGCCAGATCCCATTGACCAGGAAATCGTACCCCTGGGCTAGAACATCCGGCCGGTCCAACGCAAAACGCTGGCGACCGGAACTGGGCGCGAAAATCGCCGTGCGGGTCTGGCCGCCACTGGTGAGCTGCAATAGGCCGCGATGCTGCGGGTCGAGATCGAAGAACAAGCCATAGCCAATGTCGAGCGTGTCGCCGGAGGCCGGACACACCGCCGCGAAGCGCAACACCGCATAGGTACCGTCGCTATGGTTGTCGACCAATTGCTCGCCCGGCGTCACCGTACAGGCCGCCGCACCCGCGCTGATCGACAGACGCGCCAGTGTATAGGCCGCGATCGCCGTGTGGCGGGCCTGCAGCTCGGCCCAGGAAATGGCGCCGTCGCCATCACCGTCCACACCGACAGCGAACTCCAGATCGCGCAGCGCGATGTCCCACTGCCCGTCGATGCGGTCGCCCGCGACACTGAGGTTGAGGTAGGAATCGCTGGGTTTATGGGCCGCCGCATTCACCGGGATCAAGACCAGAAATATGAAAAGACAAAGGGAGAGCCAGCGCGCCATCAGCTTTTCTCCTGCGCCAGACGCGCGGTGAGACGCGCGACCAATTCATCGATCCGTTGATCTTCAAGGCCGGTTTCGCGCAACCAATCGAGTACCGGCTGTGCTTGATCGGGTGCCTCGGCGGCAAGCGCGGCTGCCAATACCAAACGCGCATCCGCCGGTTCGCGCTGGACCCGCCAATTGGCCTGGGCCAGGGCCAGCGCTGCGTCGGGGTTATTCAAAACTTCAAGATCAAAGCGCGCCTCTTCGCGCCGGTGGATGACGCTGCCGCGCCGACGGCTGGCGGCAAACCGCGCTTCCAGCACCGCCTGATGTTTTATTGCCGCTTCATTTCCCAGCCGCTTTTCAGCCAAGGCCAAGCGCAGCAACAGCCCGTCGATGCGCGTGTCGTCGGCGAGAAAGTCGCGTGCCTCAGCGGCGCGGCCGGTATCGAGCAGTAGATCGGCATAGGCGCCGCGCAGATAAGCGTCGCGCAATCCGAGATCCAGCCCGTCGCGAAAGTGGCGTTCAGCTGCGGCCACATCGCCGGCGCGCTGGGCCATCTCGCCCAGATTGGTAAAGGCCCAGAGTCGTAGCCTGTTATCCGCATCGGTCCAGGTGGCGAGACCGCGCTTGAGCAGGGCATAACCGATGTGGGACCGGCCGGTAAGACTTTCGATCCGCGCCAGACAGGTGACCACGATCAGTGGATGCACGCCACGCGGCAGCGCGCGGCAGCTTTGCCGCGCCTCCCTATAGCGGCCTTGAACCTGCAGAACGAAGGCCTGGGTCAGTAAGGCCTGGGCGTGTTTGGGTTGCGCCGCCAGGGTCTGGGCGAGATCGTCAAGCGCGCCGCCAAAATCGTGACGGTTTTGCTTCAACACGGCGCGTAGGACCCGCACTTCGACAGGCGGCGTATCGAGGTTGACTCAGGGTTTCAGCGCCGCCTCGGCGTACCCATAATATCGCGGATCGGCCTCGGCGCGGCCCAGATTGATATAGCGCTTGGCCAGCGTGCGGGCCAATTCAAGATCGTTGGGGGTTTGGCTTAAATCGGCACGCAGCTGGCGCAGTTCGCGGGTGACCGCATCACCGGGCATCGGCAACCGCTCCAATATTTGCGCGCCGTTTTCGGGGCGAAAGGGCTCAGCCGAGGCCGGTTGAAATACCGTGCCGAAAGCGACAATGGAGGTAAATAGGAACTGCCGGGTCTTGTTGCTGATCATCTCGCGCGCCCCAGAATATTTGTCGTCGAATTTAGCAAGCTGGGGCGGGCTCAACGAACCCGCCCCGCTTACCTTGGCTAGAACGATGGCTTACTTGTTTTTGCCTTTGCCTTTACCGTTGCCGTTACCAGCGTCGGGACCGTTGCCGGCCTCTTCGCCGTGATGACCATGGTTACGGCCATTGTGCGGCGTCGCAGCGTAGGGAAAGACATCGTTGAAGGTGATATCGTTCTCGGTCACGCCATCGAGGTCGGTTGTCGCAACACCCAAAGCGTTGATCGCGATATCGTCGACATCGTCGCCGAAACGCCGGCCGTTCGGCCAACCGCCGGGCACCACACCGCCAAAGTCGAGCGCGCTGCCCAGATTCGTGGTCGGCAATAAATCACCACCGAACACGCTCAGACGGTTGAAGCCGTCTTCACCGGCCAGCCGGGCCGGACCCGTCGACAGGTCGACCTTGATCACGTCGGGGATGTAGATGTCACGCACCAGCAAAACCGTCGGATCGAGCAAGCTCGGCAGCGGTGTTGAGCCCAGCACCGCAGCAAGTTGCGGGGCTTCGGCATAGATCGCGAACAGAGCCTCGTCTTCGGTCGCGTCGCTCGCGTTGTAGAGGTCCTTATCGATAATTTTGACCAAGGCCTCGGCGAATAGCGGGTTGCCCTGACGGCTAACCTGCACCCACTCCATGGCGCCATTTACCATCTGCTGACGGCTGGTGGTCGCATGCACACCGGCAAAACCGGCGCCGCCCAGTTCGCTCAGCGGAATGTTCAAAACGATGGTGTGAACATTAAAACCGCCCTGGCTATCGAATGGTTTGGTCGGTGTTCCGGTAGCGCCCCCGAAAGAGAAGTCGAGATCGAAAATCGACTGGATGTCGGCATAGAAACCATCATCGCGCTGCCCGGCGAAAACCTGATAGCTTCCAGCGTTCTGGGCAATCGCCGCCGCAGTGTAGACATCGAGATCATTTGCATCGTCGACGCCCGGCTTGGCGGTACGGTCGCCATCGTCGTCTCGGTTGTAGAACGGCGTCACCAAGCCCTGATTGTTCGGCGGCACCATGGTGTCGGCGTGATCGAACAATACGGTCGAACCGGCGCCATCGACCCGCGTCACTTTATAAGTCTGACGCAGATTCTGGGTCGCACCGAAGGTCTCGTTGACCACACCTTCATAGGCTTGCAGGATCGTCTGTTCGTTCTGGAAGGTGGTGTCGAACTCGAACTGGTAGCTAATCGTCTTGGCGCCCGTGCCGACATCGCCATCGAGCGATACATGGATTTCGTAGAGAACCCGGTCGTCGAAACGATAATTATTCGGCCCGATACCCGGCTCCTCAAACGGATAAACCGCCAGCGCAGTTGTCAGATATTGGGTGCTGCCGTCTTCGCTTTCGCTGCGAAAGGCGTAGACGTCGGTGGTGTTGGCCGGATCATCGAAGGTGATGAGCGGCGCGTCCATGTGACTTGAGGCGAGCACCGGTGCAACCGGGAGCATCCCAGCCAAAATGGCACCGACCGCGACAGTCGAAACAATCTTTCGGTACTTCATGATGTTGTCTCCATTGAGGGTAAAAGAGAAGGGGGTGGCTTTGTCTCAATCGAATTCCGGTGATCCCGTTCCCGGCCGAGACCGGGAATGGGATTGCGAAATTCGACTTACCTGGGAATTACGGAGACGGTGGCGCTATGGATGCAGCTGTCTGAAAATATTTTCATGAAGTGCGGCGCACGGCAGAAAAACGCGCCGATCGGGCACGCAATCGAAGTTTAGTATTTGGAGTGACCCGGTAGGGCCGGGCCGACGTTAGCGAAGCTCGCCGCGAATATAGGCGACGCCGCCCTGCGGGCTAAAGATCACCGGATGGCGCGTATCGGCTTCCATGACGTGAAAGTCGCCGGGTTCCAGATGAATATCGCCGATATCGAACGAACCCTCGAGGACGATGCATTCTTCCGTCGCCCGATGCTTGTGGGATGGTAATTGCGCGCCTGGGGCGACACGAAGCAAATAGGATTCACTGCGCGCGGCTTTGTCGAAATAGAGGGTCTTTTTCTCGATGCCCTCGGCAAGTCGTTCCCAACCGCCCTCGGCAGCGCGAATGGTGACCGAGGCAGGGCCAGAGACATCTAGGGAGACCTCGATCTTGGACCATAGACCGGTCGATGGCTCGACCGATGCCGCACCCTGCCCTAGTCCCTGCAACCGATGCTGCCATGCCTCGACTTGCGCCTGCAATTTGGGGTCGTGCGCCAACGCCTCGGCAAACCGCCGGCGATCGTCGCCGTCCAGCGTGCCCAATACATACTCGGCAGCCAGATCATCATCGTGTTCGTGCGTCATTAGCCGAGAAAACCTATAAATTAGAGAAAGTTACTCTAACTGAATTCTTAAATAGTCCGCTGACAGACAGCAGGCTAGCTCTCTGCGAGAGTTGCCCTAGGTTACGCCGGAACAGTTAATTTTGTCGCTTCGACTAAAGGCGGACCGAAATGCCGGTTAGCCATGAGCCTCGCGAATCTCGCCACGAATGTACAGCGTGGCGCCGTGTTCGCTGTAGCAGTCCGGATGGGTGGTATTACCGTCGATGGCGTGAAAATCGCCGGCCTTGAGATGGATATCGCCGATATCAAAGGTGCCATCGATAACCAGACATTCTTCGGCGGAACTATGATCGTGGGACGGCAGCGAGGTGCCCGGAGCGATCCGCAGCAGAAAAGATTCGCTCCGCGCCGCTTGATCGAAGTAAAGCACTTTCTTCTCGACACCCGCGGCAAGCTGTTGCCATTCGCCATCACCATCGTGCAGGGTCACCGAATTGGCGAGGCCCGCGCTGTCACCTTCCAAGGCCGCCTCTATTCGGTCCCACAGGCCGGCTGACGGCGTGACCTCCGCCGCACCAGATTCCAGTGCCTGCAACCGCTGCTGCCATTCTTCGACAAGGCGCTGTAGTTCGGGATCGCTTGCCAACGCGGCGGCGAACTGCCGGCGTTCGTCACCGTCGAGCGTCCCCAAGACATATTCAGCCGCCAGGCCGTCATTTTGTTCGTGCGTCATTGGTCGAGACATTCTTTAAGCTGCAGCAGGCCACGGCGGACCCAACTCTTTACCGTCCCCAACGGGGTGTCTAGCGTACTCGCCAACTCTTCGTGGGTATGGCCGTAATAATAGGCCAAAACGATGGCCTTTTGTTGCTTTGCGTTCAGTTTTTCCAGACACCCGCGCAAACCTTCATCGACCTGATCGAACGGGGTCTCCGTTGCAATGTCGCTACCCAGATTGCTGTCGATGACATCGTCGAGGCTGGCCTTCGAACGCGGCTCACGGTTCTGGCTGCGCAATTGATCGATCGCGCGGTGCCGCACAATCGTTCCCATCCACGACAAAGGCCGGCCGCGCTCCGGATTGTATTGGCTCGCTTTCTTCCAGATGGTGATAAAGGCCTCTTGCAGCACTTCCTCCGCCGGTTCGCGCTGGTGCAAAATTCGTAAGGAGATCGCCAAGAGGCGTGATGCGGAGAGGTTATACAGGCGCGCAAACGCCTGCCGGTCGCCCTGCCCAGAGGCGAGCAACAATTCTTCGAGCGGATCGAGCTCGGCTACTTCGGTTAGACTGGTCACGCCAACATCCCCGGACACTTCCTGTCGGGGATGATTATACAATAAGTAAACCTGCGAAGCCCATGGCAACTTTTGATTGCATACAGGGCTACTTGACGGTGACACCGGCGGACGTGGCCGTGTCATGGCGCTGAATTCGGCATGGTCTATTCTTTCCTCACGCGGTCTATGCGCCCGGCTGCAGCTTCAAATAGGCAATTATGTCGGCCCGGTCCTTGGCCTTCGAAACACGGATATTCATCTTTTGTCCGGGGATGAAGGCTTGCGGATTTTCCAACCAACGATCCAAGGTCTCGTCGCTCCAGATCACATCCGAGGCCTGCAAGGCCGCCGAATAATCGAATCCCTCAACCCCACCGGCACGGCGGCCGTGGATGCCCCGATGTTTCGGGCCAATGCGATTGGCATCGAGAGAATGACAGACGCTGCATCGGCTTTCATACAGTTGCTCGCCGCGCTCGGGATCCGATCGCAGCGCAGCCTCATCGACCGACGCGCCAAAAGCGCTGCCGGCCAAAAGCCAGGAGAGCCCGAGAATGCCGGCGATGGCCATGGCGTGGGTCAGAACGGATTTCATACATGCCTCCAAAAAGGGGCCCGGGGCGTTGAGCGGGGGAAACTCGCGGCCCCGGGGGAAGTTAGGGGGTCTGGGAGGGGAACGGGGTAAACAACTTCACTAGACGCCGAAGGTCAGCGCCTCTTTGGGAACCGACTGGCCCAACGCGTTGGCCAACACGGTCCAATGCATGGTTTCGTCGGCGGCCAGGCGGCCGGCAATCTGTGCCAAATCCGCATCGCCGAAGGCCGGGATAACACCGAGATAAGCATTGGCGGCGCCGCGTTCGAGGCGCGCGGCAAGCTTCAGAATATCGCTCTGGTTCTTCAGCGTACCGGCCTTCAAATCGGTGGCATATTCGGACAGCGTCTTGGCTGCGACCGGTGTGCCACCAAGCTTCTTGACGGTACCGGCCAAGGCATCGCGGTGTTCCTTGTGGTGGCCCTGGAATAGCACCGCCACATCAAGCACCGGTTTCTGCAGCAAGCCGCTCTCGGTGCCGAGCTGATACGCATTGATGGCTTCGTGCTCTAATCCAAGGGCCACATTGAGGATCGCCGCATCCTGGGCGGGGTCGGCTTTGCGGCTGGCGCTATGGCTTGCCGCCAGGCTTTCACGGCCACCGATCAACGCGATGGCGGTCGCCGACAAAGTGACATAGCCGGCATTGCTCAGAAAACGGCGGCGCGACTCGCCCTGATACGTTCTGCGGCTAAAATTCGATTGGGTCATTTCCATGCTCTCCATATGCAACTGTTAATCGGGCCTGGCCGGTCGAATAGCGGCCTTACACTGGCAATTACGCCGCGCTCGCCCATTCAGATGCACACCGGAAAAAATAATTGATCGAACCGCCCTACGCCGCTTCAAGGTCCGGCCTGAACGCCATACAAAAGGCGGATTCTGATGTAAGATATGCGAATAGGCGGAAAACCGCCCACATGTCCCCCGAGGAAACGACCATGACACTCAACCGAATGGCTTTGTGCATGACCGCGCTTGTTGCGGCCATAGTGTTACCCGTTAGCGCCCAGGCGCAGCTCGATCTGCTCAAGCGTGGCAAAGACGCCCTGCAATCGATCCCAGGCACCAGCGGCGGCAGCGGCGCGACGTCGCCGGCAGCCGCCCTGACGGAATCTGAAATTGGCGGCGGATTACGCGAAGCCCTGACTGTCGGCGTGCAGACCGTGGTATCCCAAGTGGGTGCGACCGACGGCTATAACGGCGATCCGCGGATCCATATACCGCTGCCGAAAAGTCTGGAGACGGTGCAAAATACTCTCTCGCGCATCGGCATGTCCGATTTGGTCGACGACCTGGAATTGCGCCTCAACCGTGCGGCCGAAAAAGCCGCGCCGGAGGCCAGCGAAGTGTTCGGGCAGGCCATCCAGGAGATGACCTTCGACGACGTCCAGATGATTTACAAAGGCCCCGACGACGCCGCGACCCGTTTTCTCGAACGCACCATGAGCTCACCCCTGGTCCAGCGAATGCGGCCCATCGTCGATGCCAGCCTGTCGGAGGTCGGCGCGGTGCAGGCCTACGACAACGCCATCGGCCAGTATAAGGCGATCCCCTTCGTGCCCGACGCCAAGGCCGATCTCACCGAGCATGTGCTGGAGCGCGCCTTGAAGGGTTTGTTCCTCTATTTGGCCGAAGAAGAGGCGGCGATCCGCCAAAACCCGGTCAAGCGCACGACAACCCTGCTGCAAAAAGTGTTCGGCGCCAGTTAAGTTTTACGATCTCTCTTTTGCCCTTTCGGGCATACCCCCCACCCCATCCCTCCCCCTCAAGGGGGGAGGGGGAAGTGTTTGTCGGCACCTGGCTAGTATTCCCTCCCCCCAGCGAGGGGGAGGGTTAGGGAG
>JABDJY010000206.1 GCA_013003285.1 Alphaproteobacteria bacterium
GGTCAGCACCGTTCGACCCAACGCCAAATACCCAGAGGCCGGGAAGACGAGGAGCGTCTCGTGGCCGACATGATCGAACTGGCGCGGCAGTATGGTCGATACGGCTATCGCCGGATCGCCGCGCTGCTTCGTCAGGCTGGCTGGCGGGTCAACGACAAGCGTATCGAACGGCTGTGGAAGCGAGAGGGGCTTAAGGTCCCGGCGAAACAACCGAAGAAGGCCCGATTGTGGTTCACCGACGGCTCGTGCGTGCGTCTGCGGCCAGAATATCCCAGGGCAGGGGTGTCTTCGCTATCTGGACTTACGTCCATTGAGGACGACGATGACCCGATTTGCCAGATCTATGTTCCCATCGAGCTTCGTTATCGCGCTGGCGCCTTGAAACTGGTGATGACGGGAGAGGGGACAACACCACGTCGAAAACCAGATCCGGCCTTGATCAAAGTGATCGTCCGAGCCCATGACTGGTGGGCGCGTCTGTTGTCGGGAGACGCATCATCAACGGCGGATATTGCACAACAGGAAAACCTCAGCCGGCGCTACGTCAATCAGCTCCTGCGGTTGGCGTTTCTCGATCCGGCAATAACCAAATCTATCCTGGACGGGACCCAACCGGTCGAATTAACCGCAAAGACCCTGTCGAACCGGCCGGCGATTCCCGATCTCTGGGCCGATCAACGGCATTTTCTGGGGTTCGATCTGCTTTAGCAGCGACCTTCGGCAACACCAGCGGGAACCCCGGAAATGGCTAACAGAGAAAAACGGTCGATTGCCCCCTGAAAACGCTCTAATTGGGCTCTCCGGGTTCGCTATCCACAGCAATAACACCCGATAAGCCCCTGAACACACGCGATATTTACTGAGCCCCAACGGGAACCTTCGGTTTGGTCCGGGTGGTTGGCTGGGGGAATAGGATTCGAACCTATATTGGCGGAGTCAGAGTCCGCAGTCCTACCATTAGACGATCCCCCACCAATGTGGGCGCCGGGTGTGTATCATATCTTTTTCGCCCTGTGTAGCGTCAACGTGTAGCGTCAACGATCGTCCATATGCCGGTTTGCCAAGCGGCCCGCGCACGCTAATGTTGCGACGCCCTCTCCGCCGCCGTTGCGGCGGTCACTCATAATGGAAGCCAGAGACGCTCTAAGTGGACCGGTCCGACCAGCCAAAACATACGCGACCCGGCGCGGGACGGGCGGCGCATACCTATGCGGCGATCGATCTCGGCACCAATAATTGCCGGCTCCTGGTGGCCAAGCCGGACGGCGACGGGTTTCGGGTGACCGATGCGTTTTCGCGGATCGTGCGGCTGGGTGAGGGGCTGGTGGCCACCAATCGGCTGTCCGACCTGGCCATGGAGCGCACGGTCGAGGCGCTGCGGGTGTGCGCCGGCAAGGTTCGCCGCAGCGGCGCCTCGCGGGTTCGCGCCGTGGCCACCGAGGCGTGCCGGCGGGCCGAGAACGGTGACGAATTCGTCGTCCGGGCCTTTCGGGAATCGGGAATTCAGCTGGAGATCATCGAGACCCTGGAAGAGGCCCACCTGGCCCTGACCGGGTGCGCGCCGCTCTACAATGCACCCGCAGACGATAACGATAGCTATGCGCTGTTGTTCGACATTGGCGGCGGCAGCACGCAAGTGACCTGGCTGCGCCTTGACCAACCATCGCCCGGCTGCGCCCATCCCGATTTCACCGTGCTCGGGTCGGTTTCGCTGCCGTGCGGTGTGGTGACCTTGAGTGAAAAGTTCGAGGCGGTGGAGACGGCCGACGGCGAGGTCAGTCTCGATGCCTATAAGAGGGTCTGCGACCATGTGGGGGAGTTGCTCGAGCCATTCGAACGTGAATATGGTATCGCGGCCCATGTCGCCGCCGGGCGGGTGCAGATGGTCGGTACCTCGGGCACGGTGACGACCCTAACCGGTGTTCTTTTGGACTTACCGCGCTATAACCGGGCGCGTGTCGATGGTCGGGGACTGACTTTCGACGAAATAATTCAGGGACGAAATCAGTTGATGGCACTCGATCGCTCCGGACGTGCGGCGCACCCTTGCATTGGGCCGCAGCGTGCTGACCTGGTTGTCGTGGGTTGCGCCGTGCTGAACGCCATTTGCGACGCCTGGCCGGTTGGCAAATTGCGGGTTGCCGATCGCGGTCTGCGCGAAGGTATCCTGCATGGGTTGATGCGCGACGCCGACCGGGAAGCCGCACTTGCGGGTTAGTCACTGATGGCGCGCGGACGCGGGTCTCGATCAGGCGGGGGGGACGGTATTGGCGATGGCGGGGTCCGTCGCGAAGCCGAACGCGTGCGCACGGCGCGCCGCCGTTCGATCGGCTCGACCCGCTGGCTGCAGCGCCAGCTCAACGATCCCTATGTGATCCAGGCCAAGAAAGAAGGCTATCGCTCGCGCGCGGCCTACAAACTGCGCCAGATCGATGACAAATTCGAGCTGTTGAAACCCGGCCTGCGGGTCGTCGATCTCGGCGCGGCGCCCGGCGGCTGGACCCAAATCGCGCTTGAACGGGTGCTGCCCGAACAGTCGGGCGGCCAGGTGATTGCCTTTGATATAACCGAGATCGCGCCGATCGGCGGCGCCATCGTCGTGCAGGGCGATCTATTCGACAATGAGGCGCCCGCCGCGTTGCGCGCCGCGATCGATGGACAGGCCGATGTGGTGCTGTGCGATATGGCGGCGCCGGCGACCGGTCATGCGGCGACCGATCATCTGCGCACCATGACGCTGGCCGAAGGGGCGCTGGAATTTGCCTGCGAAGTCCTGGCCGATGGCGGCGCCTTCGTGGTGAAGGTTTTGCAGGGCGCCGATGAGCCCGCCCTGTTCGCCGCCATGCGGGCGCGCTTCAACAATGTGCGCCGCATGAAACCGGCGGCCAGCCGGAGCGATTCGACCGAACTCTATCTCATTGCCACCGACTTTAAGGGTAGGGAATAGGCTTCCGCGAGGAATGTCGCAGATATCCTTGTCGCGGGCCGCACATTGTGTATATAAGCCCCGTCAACTCGTGGTCCGGAATTAAGGCGAAGTTGACATGCAAATCCGCGATGCTCTCACTTTTGACGACGTCCTGCTCGAACCGGCAGAATCGCGAATTCTGCCGAGCCAAGCGAACACCCGCACCAAGCTGACCCAGACGATCGAGCTGGGAATTCCGCTCATGTCCGCGGCGATGGATACGGTGACCGAGGCCGAGATGGCCATCACCCTGGCCCAGGCCGGCGGCATTGGCGTCGTCCACAAAAACCTCGAACCGCACGAACAGGCCGACGAAGTCCGCAAGGTAAAACGGTTCGAATCGGGCATGGTGGTGAACCCCATCACCATCCATCCCGATCAGCCGCTATCCGACGCGCTGGCGGTTATGGACAGCCAGTCGATCTCGGGCATTCCCGTCATCGCCAAACGCACCGGCCGGCTGGTCGGTATCATCACCCACCGCGACGTGCGCTTCGCCAGCGATCCGTCGCAGCCCATCAAGGAGCTGATGACGCGCAAGCTGATTACCGCCGGCGAAGATGTCGACATGGAGGAGGCTAAACGCCTGCTCCACGCCCACCGCATCGAAAAGCTGCTGGTCGTGGATGACGAAAAACACTGTGTCGGACTGATCACCGTCAAGGATATCGATAAGGCGCAGACTTTCCCCGATGCCTGTAAGGACGCCCAGGGGCGCTTGCGGGTCGCCGCGGCGACCGGGGTCGGTGATGCCGGGTTCGAGCGCTCCGAAGTGCTGCTCGATGCCGGGGTCGATGTGATTGTAGTGGATACCGCCCATGGCCACTCATCCGGCGTGATCGACCAGGTCAACCGTATCAAGCGCATCAGCAACGAGACCCAGATTATCGCCGGCAATATCGCCACGGGCGAGGCGGCGCGCGCGCTGATTGGCGTCGGCGCCGACGCGCTGAAAGTCGGCATTGGGCCCGGATCGATCTGCACCACCCGCATTGTCGCCGGGGTCGGCGTGCCCCAGCTCACAGCCATTCGGGATGTGGTCGAGGTCGCCCATAAGACCGGCATCCCGGTGATCGGCGATGGCGGCATCAAGCAGTCGGGCGATCTGGCCAAGGCCATCGCCGCCGGCGCCGATTGCGCCATGATCGGCTCGCTGCTGGCCGGCACCGACCAGGCGCCCGGCGAGGTGTTTCTGTACGAGGGGCGCTCGTACAAATCCTATCGCGGCATGGGCTCGATCGGCGCCATGGCGCGGGGGTCCGCCGACCGCTATTTCCAGGCCGAGATCGCCGATACGCTGAAACTGGTGCCCGAGGGGATCGAGGGTCAGGTGCCCTATAAGGGGCCGGCGGATAATGTGATCCATCAGCTGGTCGGCGGGCTTAAGGCGGCCATGGGCTATACCGGCAACGGGACCGTGCCCGACATGCAGCAGAATTGCCGCTTCCTGCGGCTGACCAATGCGGGTCTGCGCGAAAGCCATGTGCATGATGTGGCGATCACCCGCGAAGCGCCGAACTATCGAAGCAATGCATAGCGCCGTCGCCGGCGCCGTTTCGTTGTGACCCCCGCAGCCCGCGCCGCGGCGGTCATCGAGCTGCTCGGCCATATCGCCGCCGGGGCCGGCCCGGCCGATACCATCATCGCTGAATATTTTCGCCGCCGCCGTTACGCCGGCAGCGGCGACCGGCGCGCCGTGCGCGACCTGGTCTATGACGTGCTGCGCGATCTCGGCTTGCGCCGTTGGCAGGTTGAAGCAGCCGGCGGCGAAAGCGAGGATAGCCGGGCCTGGGTGATCGCCCAGATCGCTGCGGACGCGCCCGAGGATATGGCGCGGATTTTCAGCGGCGGTCAGTTCGGCCCCGCGCCGTTGAACGAAGACGAGACGGCGATGGTCGAACGGCTCCAAGGGCTGGACGCGGCCGCCCCACGATGGGCGCAATTGAATTGCCCGGAATGGTTGCTCGAAAAATTCGACCGGGCCTTTCCGCAATCGGCCGATGCGGAAGTGGGCGCGCTGAATACATTGGCGCCGGTCAATCTGCGGGTGAATTCACTGCGCGCGACGCGCGAAAAGGTGCAAGAATTTTTGGCCGCGGAGGGCCATGCGGTCGAGCCGACGCCACTATCGCCGGTCGGCTTGCGCGCCGAAAAATGGCTGCCGCTGGCCAATACCAAGGCCTTCAAGGACGGGTTGGTGGAAGTACAGGACGAAAGCAGCCAGTTGCTGGCCTTCGCGGTGAATGCGCGGCCGGGCGAGCGGGTCGCCGATCTGTGCGCCGGCGCCGGCGGCAAGACCCTGGCCCTGGCTGCCATGATGGAAAATAGCGGCGAGATCATCGCCGCCGATGTTTCCCATGCGCGGCTGCGCAAGATGACCCCGCGGCTGCAGCGCGCCGGGGTGACCATCGCTCACCCCGCGCCGTTCGAGGCGAGCGCCCTGGCCGATGCCATCGAGCCGGTCGACCGGGTATTGATCGACGCGCCGTGCTCGGGCACCGGCGCCTGGCGCCGCCACCCCGAGGCGCGCTGGCATCTGACCCCGGAGAAGCTCGCCGAAGACATCGCCACCCAGGCCCTCTTGTTGCGCCAGGGTGCGCGCCTGCTGCGGCCCGGCGGCTGGTTGATCTACGCCACCTGTTCCCTGCTGCCGGATGAAAACGAAGAGCAGGCCGCTGCCTTTCTCAATGAACATCCCGACTTCACGCGGGTGCCGGCCGAACAATATCTGACCGACGACCAGTTGGCGGCGACCGGCCTGGAGCCCGATGGCGATTTGCATCTCTCGCCGGCACGCAGCGGCACCGATGGGGTTTTTGCGGTGGTGTTCGAAAAGGCCGCATAGCCATGCGCGGCGGCGCCACCCTACGGCCCGCGACCCCGCGCGATGTGGAGGCGATTGCGCGCATCCATGTGGATGCTTGGCACGCCACCTATGCCGGCATCATCCCCGACGCCTATCTGGTGAGCATGGATATGGGCCGGCAGCGCCGTATGTGGCAGCAGACCGTACGGGCTGGCGGTTCCGGTCATCAGGTCTTTGTCGCCACCTTGGCGCGCGACGAGGTGGTGGGGTTTACCAGCTGCCGCCCGGCCCGCCGCGATATGCTGCCGCGCCGCGCACCTTATGATGGCGAGGTCTATACGCTCTATGTGGCGCTCGACCATCAGGGCCAGGGCCATGGCAAACGGCTGCTCGAAACCTGCTTCGGCGCCCTGCGCGACCAGGACAAGAGCGCCGCCATCGTCTGGGTGCTGGCCGCCAACCCGGCCCGCTTCTTCTACGAAGCCCAGGGTGGCCGCAAGGTCGCCGAACGCATCGAACGCTTCGCCGGCGCGGAACTGGAAGAGTTGGGATTCGGCTGGGATTTTAGTGCGGGGATTTAGGTGAGGGACGGCAGTAGAATTTATTACGGGGACAAATGCTCTATTGTTGGTTGAGGGTGGTTCACCGGAGCAAACTCAGTAAACAACCGATTCTATTCCAACCTGTTGTCCCTAGTCGCCAATGAAATTGATTTCTTTAACTCGGTCGGTCTGATCAAACAGAACTTGAAGCTGAACGTCATCGAACATGCTCAAATCGTATATGAACAATTGCTTCGTGGTAGGCATCTTCCCTTGAAGAATATGTGATTCTGTTTCGTTCTTTGTGAATTGCAGGTCCGTATCGTCCCGATATTTCTCAATATATCTGTCAAACATTCGTTCGACTTCGTCGTAAGGTTGACCAATGGATATGCTTTGTCTCAGCTGCCCTAATGGGAAAATGTAGTTGTTATAAAAGAATGGGTAAAAGGTTAGCGCGGCAAGCAGCAGTGCTAATATAGCTACGCTGGATAAAAATACGCCAAACTGTTTGTTCGAATAATTCATAGAAGACGACCGTCAAAACTTCTTATCTAATTTCACGAAGCACTGTGGCGATTCAAGGGCACACCGACTCATCTAACCCTGCGAACAAAACTCAAAATGATCCTTTTCCGCCCCATCGGACCAAAAGAACTCAAACTTGTCGAGGAAAGCGGGTGGCGAGCCTGGCCGCCCAGGCTTCCCGACCAACCGATTTTTTATCCGGTTCTTACGTTTGAGTATGCCGAGAAAATTGCGCGGGACTGGAACTCCACACGTCCGTCGCCGGATAATTTCGGCTACGTGACTCGCTTCGAAATAAATCAGGCGACTGCCGCGAAATATCCGGTTCAAGACGCGGGCGGGCAGCAACATCAGGAGCTATGGGTGCCGGCCGAGGAGTTGGACAGCTTTAACCAGGGAATAGTGGGGTCGATCACTGTCGTAGCGACCTATAAAGACGGCGCGAGGTGCCCGGATTAGGGCGTTGGGTTTACCAGTTGCGGCCCGGCCCGCCGCGATATGCTGCCGCGCCGCACGCCCTATGACGGCGAAGTTTATACGCTCTATGTGGCGCTCGACAATCAGGGCCATGGCAAGCGGCTGCTCGAAACCTGCTTCGGCGCCCTGCGCGACCGGAGGTTAACCCGAACAGATTAATCGGACAGGCCGGCCTTTTTCAGGCCAGTAAGCAGCCGTTCTAGGTCCGTTGCCCGTTTGTAGGCGAAAACCGTCTCGACCCATTCCTTCGACACATCGGGGTGCAGCCGGCGCACTTCGGCCATGGCGGCACCCGCGGCGGCTTCATCGCCCATATGGCCATAGCAGGCGGCGAGATAGAGATGCGCCGGCATCGCTTCGGGATTGCGGGCGGCACTCCGCGTCAGGGCTTCGATAGAATCTTCATAACGCTCCATCATCAGATAGGCCTGGCCCACATAGAGGATGTAATAAAAGGGATAGAAGGGATTGAGGCGTATGGATTTTTTGATCAGCGGGGCGACCTTTTCCGGCTCGCCGGCGAAATGCAGTAGACCCGCCAGGTTGGCGTACGCGTCCGCATTGCTGGGCTCGACCTCTATCCATTTCTCGATAGCGGCGATGGCCTCGCCAAACTGCCGCTTGAAAAGGTGTATATTGCCGAGTGCCTCATATACCAGCGGCAGCGACGGATCGAGCTCTTTTGCTCTTAGCGCCAGTTCGAAGGCCCGGTCCAGGGCGTCTGGCGACCCTTGAAACCATTCATGTCTGGTGACCTCGGCCAGTCCGGCATAGGCAGCGGCATAATTTGGATCGAGTTCGATTGCCTTCTCGTATAATTGGCGAGCTTGGAGGTTGCCGTCCTTCGTGAACAGCCGGTACTGCTCGCGCCCGCGCAGAACATAGTCATAGGCTTCGGGTATCTCGGTTTCCACGCGCGCCAATCGGTTATCCGCGCCATCGACGAGGTTGACCTCGAGCGCGCGGACAATCTTCGCCGTAACGTCATCCTGTACGGCGAATATATCGGCCAAATCGCGGTCGTAGCGTTCGGCCCAGACATGCCCGCCCGATTGACCGTCGACAAGCTGCGCGGTCACCCGCACCCGCGTGCCGGCCTTACGCACGCTGCCTTCCAGAATGTAGCGCACGCCCAAATCGCGGCAGACATCTTGCGCCTTGGTGGCCATTCCCTTGTAGGTGAAGGTGGAATTGCGCGAGATCACCATCAGCCCGGAGATTTTCGAGATTTCCGTAATGATGTCCTCGGTAATGCCGTCGGCGAAATATTCCTGCTCCTGATCGCCGCTCCTATTGTCGAACGGTAAAACGGCGATCGAAGGTTCGTCGGGCGGGACCAGCAGTGCCGGTGCGGCAGAGAGGGTGGGTGTTTCGCCAGGGCTCCAGCGCCAGACCGAAATGGGGCGCGGGATGGTTTTCACTTCGTGCGCGCCGCCGTCATGCCAGGTAACGTCCAATCGGTCACGCACCTGGCGATGGGCGTCATCGGATATGGCAATGCCATCCGGGTCGGCCAGGGTTTCGATCCGGGCGGCGATATTGACGCCGTCGCCGAATATATCGCTACCTTCGAAGATGACATCGCCGAGATGCACGCCGACGCGGAAGCGCAACGCGGCATTGTCCGGCGTGGCGGCATTGCGTTCGAACATGCCACGTTGAATCTCAAGCGCGCATTTGACCGCATCGACCACGGACGGAAATTCCAGAAACAGTCCGTCGCCCATTGTCTTGACGATGCGCCCGCCATGTTGGGCAATCAGCGGATCGAGCAATTCGGCGCGATGGGCGCGCAGCGCCGCCAGCGTACCGGTCTCGTCGGCACTCATGAGGCGCGAATAGCCAACCACATCGGCGAACACGATTGCCGCCAGTCTACGCTGCGTGTCTTCCGTCATGGCGAGAGATTAGCGGGGGACGACTTGGGAAGCTATGCGAGTAGCTAGTGAATCTTAGCCCAGCGAACCGCTCATTGATCCGCCTCTCGCGCCAACGGAATCAGCCCCTCTTCGCAGGCTTTGATCTGCAAGCCGAGATATTTCGAGTAGATGCGGCATTGGGCGAAGCTGCCGGCGATGAACCACAGGCCGGGCTGGCCGGTGCGCATCCACATATTGCGCAGCTCCTGGTCGCCGTCGCCGAAGCCCCAGATCGGCCCGGCGCGGTCGGCGATAGCCTCGCCGAACAGGCGGCGCACCAGATAGTCCTGGCCCTTGAAGCCGGTGGCCAGGACGATCAGATCGGCGGGGTGGGTGGTGCCGTTCTGCAGGCGCACGCCATCGGCGACGAACCGGTCGATATCGGCGAATTGCACCAGCCCGATCTCGCCGCTGGCAACCAAGTCCGAACAGCCCACATTGAAATAATAGCCGCCGCCGCGCTCAAGATATTTGAACTGCCAGCCCGTATCGTCCCGGCCGTAATCCAGCTTGAAGCCCACCTCCGTCAGCCGGTCCAGAAGCTCCTTATCGAGCTCCCGCGATTGGGCGGTGATCATCTGGTGGGTCTTGCGCACCAGCGGCAGCGGCATGGAGGCGGCGATGAGGTCGCAGTCGCGCAGATCCGGCCCCTCGTCATACAGGGCGTAGGGCAGTTGCGCGCTGGGCTCGACGCTGACGATCAGGGTCGGGTTGCGCTGGATCATGGTGACATGCGCGCCGTTGGCGTGCAGGTCCTGCGCGATATCATGGCCGCTATTGCCGGTGCCCAGTACGATCACCTTGCGGCCGGCCCATTCTTCGCCGCTGCCATAGGCGCTCGAATGCAGGACCGTACCGTCATAATCGGGTAGACTGGGGATGTCGGGGAGATTGGGAATACCGCTGACCCCGGTCGCCATGACGATGTGGCGCGGCTGCATCCGGCGGGTGGCGCCGTCCGCCAGCTTGAGCTCGACCGACCAACGGGC
>JABDJY010000220.1 GCA_013003285.1 Alphaproteobacteria bacterium
AGCACCACCCGCCTCAGCCAGCACCTTCGTGATCGCCGCCGTCAGCGTCGTCTTACCGTGATCAACATGGCCAATCGTGCCTATGTTGCAATGCGGCTTCGTACGCTCAAATTTTTCCTTCGACATCCTCTTTCTCCGCTTTACGCGGGCCGTCTCGCCTTACGAGACCAGCCCCTATTTTACTTAATCGGCTTTGGCTTACGCCATCTTGGCGACGACTTCCTCGGCAACTGCCTGCGGCACCTGGGTGTAATGATCGAACACCATCGTATAAGTGGCCCGGCCCTGGCTCATGGAACGCAGGGTGTTCACATAACCAAACATGTTGGCCAGCGGTACCATCGCTGTGATCACACGCGCATTGCCGCGATTATCCATCGCGCCGACTTGGCCACGACGGCTGTTCAGATCGCCGATGATGTCGCCCATATATTCTTCCGGGGTCACCACTTCGACGCTCATGATCGGCTCGAGCAAACGTGGCGCGGCTTTATCAAGCGCTTCGCGCAGGCATGCCCGCGCGGCGATTTCAAACGCCATTACCGAAGAGTCTACGTCATGGCTGGCGCCATCGACCACGGTCGCCTTGAAGTCGATCACCGGGAAACCGGCAACCGTGCCGGATTCACGCTGCTGCTCCATACCTTTTTTAATACCCGGCACAAATTCGCGTGGGATCGACGTGCCATGAAGCGCGCTCTCGAAAACAAACCCGCCACCGGATTCGAGCGGCTCGAACTGCACTTTCATGCGGGCATACTGCCCCGAACCACCGGTTTGCTTCTTATGGGTGTAATCAACCTCGATCGTCTTGGTAATGGTCTCGCGATAGGCCACCTGCGGCGCACCAATATTCGCCTCGACCTTAAATTCGCGTTTCATCCGATCGACAATAATGTCGAGGTGAAGTTCGCCCATGCCTTTGATGATGGTCTGACCGCTTTCCTCGTCGCTGGCGACCCGAAACGACGGATCTTCTGCCGCGAGGCTGGATAGCGCGCTACCCATTTTTTCCTGGTCAGCCTTGGTTTTCGGCTCGACCGCAATCTCGATAACTGGATCGGGGAATTCCATCCGCTCCAAGATCACCGGATCCCCGGTATCGCAGAGCGTATCGCCTGTGGTCGTCCCCTTAAGGCCGGCAAGCGCCAGAATGTCACCGGCACGCGCGACCTTAACGTCCTCACGCTCATTGGCATGCATTTCCAGCATCCGACCGACGCGCTCGCGTCGATCTTTGACCGAGTTGAGCAAAGTCTGGCCGGTTTCCAAAACGCCCGAATAGATACGAACGAATGTAAGCGTGCCGACAAAGGGGTCGGTCATGATCTTGAAGGCCAAGGCCGCAAACGGCTCGTCGTCGGAACTCTTCCGCTCGATCTGCTCGTCGGTGCCCATTTTAACACCCGCAATCGCGGGCACATCCAACGGCGAAGGCAAATAGGTGATTACCGCGTCAAGCAAAGGCTGCACGCCCTTGTTCTTAAAGGCAGACCCGCACAACACAGGCACGAAGGCCGCGCCGAGCGTCCCCTTGCGGATGCAGGCATCGAGGGTCTCCGCATCCGGCTCGGTACCGTCCAGATAGGCCTCCATCGCATCGTCGTCATGTTCGACGGCCAGCTCAACCAACTTCACGCGCCATTCGGCGGCGGCCTCGACCAAATCTTCGGGAATATCGACATCTTCGTACTCAGCGCCCAGCGACTCGTCTTTCCAGACAACGCCCTTCATGCGCACCAAATCGACGATGCCGCGATGGTCGGCCTCTTGGCCGATCGGCAATTGGACGACCAACGGTACAGCGCCGAGACGGCTTTCGATCATCTCCACGCAATTGAAGAAGTCGGCGCCGACCCGATCCATCTTGTTGACGAAACAAATGCGCGGTACGCCGTATTTATCGGCCTGGCGCCAAACTGTTTCGGACTGGGGCTCTACGCCCGCAACACTGTCGAACACCGCGACGGCGCCATCCAACACACGCAAGGAACGCTCGACCTCAATCGTGAAGTCGACGTGGCCGGGCGTGTCGATGATGTTGATGCGATGGTCGCGCCAACTCGCGGTCGTCGCGGCCGACGTAATGGTGATGCCGCGCTCCTGCTCCTGCTCCATCCAATCCATCGTCGCGGCGCCATCATGCACCTCGCCAATTTTGTAGGAACGGCCCGTGTAATACAGAACGCGCTCTGTCGTCGTTGTTTTACCGGCGTCGATATGCGCCATGATACCGATATTACGATATCGCTCGAGAGGTGTTGTGCGAGAAGCCATTTCGAATTACTCGTCCTTACGGGTGGTTGTGTGTCGGCCCTACCACCGATAATGGGAAAAGGCCTTATTCGCCTCTGCCATCCGGTGGGTGTCCTCCCGCTTTTTCACGGCATTTCCGCGGTTCTCCGCCGCGTCCATTAATTCACGTGACAGTCGCTGCACCATGGTGTTCTCCGAACGAGCACGCGCGGCGGCGATCAGCCAGCGAAATGCCAATGCCTGGGCCCTAATGGGCCGCACTTCAATTGGCACCTGATAGGTCGCACCGCCAACCCGGCGGGAGCGAACTTCAATCTGCGGCTTCACATTTTCCAGCGCATCGTGGAAAACCTTCACCGCGTCGTTGCCGCCGCGCGACGTAATTTCGTCGAAGGCGCCATAAACAATACGTTCCGCGGCGGACTTTTTGCCGTCGCGCATTACGTTGTTCATAAACTTGCTGACGACCCGATCACCAAATTTGGGATCCGGGAGTACGTCGCGTTTTTCTGCTCTGCGTCGTCGTGACATCTGCCGCGTTCCCTATTTCGGCCGTTTGGTGCCGTATTTCGAACGGCGCTGGCGGCGATCGCCGACACCCTGCGTGTCGAGCGTGCCGCGAATGACGTGATACCGGACACCCGGCAAATCCTTGACGCGGCCGCCGCGGATCATCACCACCGAATGCTCCTGCAGGTTATGGCCCTCGCCCGGTATGTAACTGGTCACTTCGAAGCCATTGGTCAGCCGGACGCGCGCCACTTTACGCAGCGCCGAGTTCGGCTTCTTCGGCGTGGTCGTATAAACCCGGGTGCAAACCCCACGTTTCTGCGGACACGCCTCCAGCGCCGGTACCTTGTTACGCTTGATCGGCGCCTTGCGCGGCTTACGAATCAACTGATTAATCGTCGGCATCAGTATTCCCTTAGTCTCTCCGGCCCGGCGGGCCAGCCATCCCTAATCACTGGATACAACACGGCAAATGGAGCAAGACAATTGGTCTTACCCCAACGGACTCTTTTCGCCAGCCCGCACGGCGTGTAGCAAACATATGCCTTTTGCTTGGGGTCGTGTTTAGGCTTAATTGGCGCCTACGACCGCCCCCCTTATGTAGCGGCGCGGATACTACGCACGCGCCTATGCCCCGTCAACCGAAAATCCTCGTGAATCCGGGGACTTGAACCACATTCTTTTATACGCCGCCGACCTCAAATAGCGGCGTCAACATCACCCCTCAATAAGGGTTAATCGCAGCCCAGAAAACCGACGTTGCGGCGGCTTACTCCGCCGCGCCGGCTTCTTCGACAGTTACCTGCTCTGCAGCCTCTTGGTCAGCCAAACGCTGGGCGGCTTCTTCCGCCAATTCGGCGTCGCGCGCACCGGCGGCAACCCGAACACCATTCATCACATGCCCCGTACCGGCCGGGATCAAGCGGCCAACGATGACGTTTTCCTTCAGTCCGATCAGCTGATCGACCTTGCCGTTTACGGCAGCCTCGGTCAGCACCCGGGTGGTTTCCTGGAACGACGCAGCCGAAATGAACGAGCTGGTCTGCAGGCTAGCCTTGGTTATGCCCTGTAAGACCGGAGTCGCGACGGCGAGCTTCAGCCCCTCTTCTTTGGCCTTGGCGTTAACCGCATCGAACTCGATCTCATCGATGATCTCGCCGACCAGGAAGGTGGTCTCGCCACCATCGTCGATTTCGACCTTTTGTAGCATCTGGCGAACAATCACCTCGATATGCTTATCGTTGATGGTCACGCCCTGCAGCCGGTAAACGTCCTGCACTTCCTTCACCAGATAGCTGGCCAGCGCCTCGACGCCCAGCACCCGCAGAATATCGTGGGGTACCGGATTGCCATCGAGCAGCAAATCGCCCTTCTGGACGAAATCGCCTTCCTGAACCGAAATATGCTTACCCTTGGGGATCAGATACTCGATCGGCTCGACACCATTCGCCGCATCCTCTTCGCTGGGCGTAATCACAATGCGACGCTTGGTCTTGTAATCCCGGCCAAACTCGATCCGCCCATCACCGTCGGCAATAATGGCGTGATCCTTGGGTCGGCGCGCCTCAAACAGCTCTGCAACGCGTGGCAGACCACCCGTGATATCTCGCGTTTTCGAACTTTCACGCGGGATACGGGCAACGATGTCGCCGGCTTGCACCAGCTGGCCCTGTTCGACGTTAAGGAGGGCATCGACCGACATGAAATAACGCGCATCCATGCCGTTGTCCAACATGACCACATCGCCCTGCTTCGAGCTCTTCTTCGGCCGCAGAGTGATACGTGGCCGCAAATCGGCGCCACGCGGCTGCTGCTTCCAATCGATGACCACTTTCGACGTAATGCCGGTTGCCTCGTCGAGCACTTCGCGCACCGACACGCCTTCGACCAGGTCTACATAATCGGCGTAGCCCTCTTTCTCGGTGATAATCGGCAAGGTGTAGGGATCCCAGGTCGCCAAGGTCTGACCCTTTTCGACCGTCGCCCCATCATCGGCCAACAGGCGCGAACCGTAGGGTAGCTTGTGATGCGCCCGCGCGCGGCCAGCGTCATCGATCAAGACAACTTCGGTATACCGGCTCATAACAATAAGCACGCCTTCCGAATTCTCAACCACATTGCGGTTTTCGACCTTAACGGTGGCGTCGAACGCCGCCTCGATGCTCGACTGCTCCGAGGCACCCTGCGCCGCGCCGCCAATGTGGAATGTGCGCATGGTCAACTGCGTACCAGGCTCACCAATCGACTGAGCGGCGATAACACCAACCGCTTCGCCGACATTGACCGCGGTGCCGCGGGCCAGATCGCGGCCATAACAATTGCCGCAGACTCCGCCATCGCTCTGACAGGTCAAAACCGAACGGATTAGGATGCTCTCAATACCGGCCGATTCAATACGGTCGGCCAAGGCCTCGTCGATAAGTGTTCCGCCCTTGATGACAACTTCGTCGGTTAGGGGATCGATAACATCTTCAGCCACCGTGCGACCGAGCGCGCGTTCCGACAAGGCGAGCACAACATCGCCGCCCTCAATCACAGCCATCATGGTGAGGCCGTCTTTAGTACCGCAATCGTTCTCGACGATAATGCAATCCTGGGCCACATCGACCAGACGCCGCGTCAGATAGCCGGAGTTCGCCGTCTTCAACGCGGTATCGGCCAGTCCCTTTCGGGCGCCATGGGTCGAGTTGAAATACTCGAGCACCGACAGGCCCTCTTTAAAGTTGGCGATGATCGGCGTCTCGATGATCTCACCCGACGGTTTGGCCATCAGACCGCGCATACCCGCCAACTGGCGAATTTGCGCCGCCGAACCACGGGCACCGGAGTGGGCCATCATGTAGACCGAGTTGATCTGGCCATCCTCGTCGATACGCTGCATCTCCGCCATCATGGCGTCAGCCACGTCATCGGTGCAGCGGGTCCAGGCATCAATAACCTTGTTGTATTTCTCACCCTTGGTGATCAGGCCATCCTGGTATTGCTGCTCGAATTCCTTCACACGGTCGGTCGTATCTTCGACAAGCCGGTGCTTCAAATCCGGGATAATCAAATCGTCCTTGCCAAACGAGATGCCGGCATTACAGGCGCAACGGAACCCAAGCGACATCATGTGATCGGCAAAGATGACCGTCTCTTTCTGACCGCAATGGCGGTAGACGAGATCAATCACTTCACTGACTTCGCGCTTGGTCAGCAGACGGTTGACCACATCAAACGGCACTTGCGGGTGGCTCGGCAAAATCCGACCCAGCATCAAACGGCCCGGTGTGGAATCAACCCGGCGCGTGACCTTGTTGCCCTCTTCATCAACCGTGTCGATACGCGCCCGCACCCGCGAATGCAGATTTAGCGAACCAGCGTCGAGCGCCTGCTCAACTTCATCGATCGATCCGTAATTCGGAATGCGAGACGCCTTAACGGCACCGTCCTTGATCGCCTTATGCAGGGCCGTAACATTCGTCGTGTCGACCTCCGCATCGCGCTTCTTGGTGTCGATGAACGCGACTTCGCCCGACTCCAACGCCGCTTCCAGCGTTTTCTTGGAGTCGATTTCAAGCGCCTCGCTGCTGGTCTCGTTCGTGGTGTAGGTGAGGT
The DNA here is from genome assembly GCA_013003285.1 of Alphaproteobacteria bacterium. Lineage (GTDB taxonomy): Bacteria > Pseudomonadota > Alphaproteobacteria > UBA6615 > UBA6615 > JABDJY01. The sequence goes on from JABDJY010000220.1 coordinate 6,364, forward strand.
AATAGAGACCAAGAACGATATCCTGCGACGGCACGATAATCGGCTTGCCATTGGCCGGGCTCAAGATGTTGTTCGTCGACATCATCAGCACGCGCGCTTCAAGCTGGGCTTCCAGCGACAGCGGAACATGCACCGCCATCTGATCGCCATCGAAGTCGGCGTTGAAGGCGGCGCAGACCAGCGGGTGCAGCTGAATCGCCTTACCTTCGATCAGTACCGGCTCGAAGGCTTGAATGCCGAGGCGATGGAGCGTCGGCGCCCGGTTCAGCAGAACGGGATGTTCGCGGATTACCTCTTCGAGGATATCCCAAACTTCCGGCCGCGCCTTCTCGACCATACGCTTGGCCGCCTTGATGGTGGTGGCGTAACCGTACAGTTCGAGCTTGTGATAGATGAACGGCTTGAACAGCTCGAGTGCCATCTTCTTCGGCAGCCCGCACTGATGCAGCAACAGTTCCGGCCCCACGACGATGACCGAACGACCGGAATAATCGACGCGTTTGCCGAGCAGGTTTTGGCGGAAACGGCCCTGTTTGCCCTTCAACATGTCGGACAGCGACTTTAGCGGGCGCTTATTGGCGCCGGTGATGACGCGTCCACGCCGGCCATTATCGAACAGCGCATCGACGGCTTCCTGCAACATGCGCTTTTCGTTACGCACGATGATGTCGGGCGCCCGCAACTCGATGAGCCGCTTCAGACGGTTGTTACGGTTGATGACCCGACGATAAAGATCGTTCAAATCGGATGTCGCAAAACGGCCGCCATCCAAGGGGACCAGCGGGCGCAGTTCCGGCGGGATCACCGGCACCACATCGAGCACCATCCATTCCGGCTGAGCGCCGGATTCCATGAAGGCTTCGATGATTTTCAGACGCTTCACATATTTCTTGCGCTTGGCCTCTGAACCGGTTTCGCGCAGATCGACACGCAATTTGGCGTGTTCCTCTTCCAAATTCAGACCCGACAGCATGAATTTCAGCGCTTCAGCACCGATCATGGCGGTGAAGGATTCGTCGCCATACTCGTCCTGCGCAGCCGCAAACTGCTCTTCGGTCAAAAGCTGGTGCAATTCGAGATCGGTGAGACCCGGCTCGGTAACGATGAAATTCTCGAAGTAGAGCACCCGCTCGAGCGCACGCAGCGTGATGTCGAGCAACAGGCCGACGCGGCTGGGCAGCGACTTCATGAACCAGATATGGGCGACCGGCGAAGCCAGTTCGATATGGCCCATACGCTCGCGCCGAACGCTTTGCAGCGTCACCTCGACACCGCATTTCTCGCAGACGATGCCGCGATACTTCATGCGCTTATACTTGCCGCACAGGCACTCGTAATCCTTGATCGGACCGAAAATGCGGGCGCAGAACAACCCGTCGCGTTCAGGCTTGAACGTTCGGTAATTGATCGTCTCCGGCTTCTTGATCTCTCCATACGACCAGGAACGGATACGTTCCGGGCTAGCGATCGAGATGCGGATCTCGTCGAAGTGTTGCGGTCCCTGCTGCTGGCCGAATACGTTGACGAGTTCGTTCATGTAATTGCTCCTGCTAGAAGTTCAGCTCGAGGTCTCAGAAAAATCGGATTACTTGTCTAAGTTCCGGATTGCCTGAGTTGCACATCGAGCCCGAGCGACCGAAGTTCCTTCACGAGGACGTTAAAGGATTCCGGAATACCCGCTTCGAAATTGTCATCGCCGCGCACAACGGCTTCATAGACCTTGGTACGACCCGCCTTGTCATCCGACTTGACGGTTAGCATTTCCTGCAATGTATAGGCGGCACCATAGGCTTCCAGCGCCCACACTTCCATTTCGCCGAAACGCTGCCCACCGAACTGCGCCTTACCGCCCAGCGGCTGCTGGGTGACCAAGCTGTACGGCCCGATCGAACGGGCGTGGATTTTGTCATCGACCAGATGGTGCAGTTTCAGCATGTAGATGTAACCGACTGTAACCTTGCGATCGAACTTCTCGCCGGTGCGGCCATCGACCAATTGTACCTGCCCCGACATATCGAGCCCCGCCGCTTCGAGATGCTCATTGATCTCGACTTCGGTGGCGCCATCGAAGACCGGTGTGGCCATGGGCACGCCTTTGCGCAGGTTACCTGCCAATTCGACGATTTCACCGTCTCCCATTTCCGCAATGTCGGCGTCGTAAATATCCTTGCCATAAACATCACGCAGCTTCTTGCGCATATCGTCGAGCTTACCCGAACCGTTGAGTGAGTCGAGCATTTCGCCGATCTGTTGGCCGAGACCGGCAGACGCCCAGCCGAGATGGGTTTCGAGAATCTGTCCGACATTCATGCGCGACGGCACACCCAGCGGATTGAGCACGATATCGACCGGCGTACCATCCTCAAGATAAGGCATATCTTCCATCGGCATGATCCGCGAGATCACACCCTTATTGCCGTGACGGCCGGCCATTTTATCGCCCGGCTGCAGCTTGCGCTTCACCGCGACGAACACCTTGGTCAGCTTCATCACGCCCGGCGGCAGTTCGTCGCCACGCTGCAACTTATCGACTTTATTTTCGAACCGCGCCTCCAAGGCCGTCACCGCCTCGTCGAAGCTCTTATTGACCGTTTCGATTTGCGCCATGCGCTTATCGGCGCCGACAACGAACTGACGCCATTGGCCTGGCGTGAAATCACTCAAGACCTTCTCGGTGATCTTGGTGCCTTCGTCCAGACCCTTGGGTCCTTTGACAGCGGTTTGGTTGGTCAGCAACTCTTTCAAGCGGCCGTAGAAACTGCGCTCGAGGATGGCTTTCTCATCGTCGCGATCCTTCGCCAAACGCTCGATTTCCGAACGTTCGATCGACAGGGCACGCTCGTCCTTATCGACACCCCGGCGCGAGAACACCCGCACCTCAACGACCGTACCGGTGACACCCGGCGGCACCTTCAGCGAGGTGTCGCGTACGTCGGCTGCCTTCTCACCGAAGATCGCGCGCAGCAACTTTTCTTC
>JABDJY010000221.1 GCA_013003285.1 Alphaproteobacteria bacterium
CGGTGGACAGCCCCCTACAACGGCATCGCAATGGGCCGATACGTGACCGTTATCGCGGTGCTGCAAGCATTACATTAGCATTTCCTGAAGGGCTGGAATTGGCTAAAAGCCGCCTTCAGCAGGCACCCTAAATCACGACCGGTTTACACCCCAAAACAGACATGAAAATTCCCATGTCCGTTTTACCGCTGTTTACGTCCGGTGTTGGGGGCAAAGCAGTCGTAAGTCGGGGTGCGTGTTCACGGCGGGTTTTGACCCAAAGCTGCCGTCGCGCACTTCAAAATTAATAACTTTTTATGTCCGATAAGGGATATTGGCGTCGCTGTATTCGGTTAACCGTTTCTTTCGCGGCTGACCAGATATCGCTCAATTCCGTCGTAGCGAAACATAGCGCATTCAGTAAGGTTTATTGGAGACAATAGTATGGCCAGGTCGCTTACTAACTGGTTTGTGAAAACTTTTTTGATCGCGGTTGCATCTACACTTTTTTCAATGAGCGATAGCCACGCGGTACCGGCTTGCGATGTTGTCATGGGAATTCCCGGCAACGCGCCATTTACCGGGCTGCAAGGTCTCCGCGTAACGGGAGTTATTGGCGAGGCGGCCGTGGAAGTCTTGCAAACGGTCGACTGTGATGTCGAACCACGCCAGTTACCTTTTCCAAGAATGTACAAATGGGTGCACGACAGTCGAATCGGTGTCGCCACGTCGGTTCTCAAAACTCCGGACAGAGCCTTGTTGGCTCATTACACGCAACCAATAGTCACCGAGTACACCGTGGTCATGGTGCCGAAGGACCGCGCATTCACACTGAACAGCGTAGCAGACCTCGAAGGTAAACTTATTGGTGGTCGACTAGGGTTCAAATATCCTCCGATCGAAGGAACCAACATCGAGCTCGTGCGGGAGCGCAGCTATGCAATTAATATCCAGAAAGTTGCCGACAGGCGGCTCGACGGTGCTTTAATTGGATCGATAACCGGTCCCTATATCGCGGAACAGTTGGGCCTCAGCGACCAGATCGAATTTCTCCCCAAAGCGCTGGGGAAAGTCGAGCTCGGCCTCGCTTTGAGTCATACATCGTTCAGCGACGAGCAAAGTCGCCGATTAGACACCGAGATCACAAATCTCCTGCAAAGTCCGCGCTGGCATAAAATTCTAGACCGTAATGGCATCAGACAATTAGTCCGACCATGGCCGGTAATCCCTAGGCCGCAACGTTCAGATTTGAATCGAACGAAATAATGGTCCCCGGCGCTTTGTCAAAGCCAACTAAATTCCGGTCGTTGCAAGCCAAGTTTCCAGCGCTTAACTTGATGCTGTTACTTTTCGTAATAGCGGCTGTGCTGGCCCTTTTCGAGCTGGATGACTTCAAACGGGCTCAACAAGAACTTCGCAAGAAGCTCGACCTTATCGCCGATAGCCAATCGCAAATTTTGGGTGAATCTTTATGGAACCTTGACCGCGAGCGCACCGAATTAATCATCGCTTCGGCCATTACTGATCCAGACGTCGTCGGCGTGGGCGTTTATGATGAAAATGAATCCTTGTTCGTTGGTGCCGGCGAAGTCCCCATGTTGCACAACAAGCAGGATCTCATTGCCACGCGAGAAATCATTTTTAGGGTCGACGATATTACCGAAAAACTCGGCTCGCTGGTTGTCTCCATGAGCGATGAGCAAGTAATGGCGCATACACGCCGTCAGCTCCTTGTCGCAGTACTTCTCGGTGCAGCGATCGCTTTTGTTGCCTCTTTGAGCGCCATGTTCGCCTTTCGGTATACAGTTATCCGCCCCCTCCACCGTCTTCTCCGCGCTATCGAGAAAAATGACGGTGGTGCATTGCGTGAGCCAGTGGAGTGGCACAGTCACGATGAGATGGGTCAGGTTATCGACGCCTTCAATCGGCTCCAGCAGCAGCAGCACGCTTATGAAAATGAACTTGAGGCGCGGGTTACAGAACGAACAATAGAACTTTCAGCTGCCCGCGATGCTGCCATTGAGCGGGAGCGTTTGTTGAAGGAGAGTCGGGACGAAACAAGAGAGCAACTTCTCCAATTACAAAGTTTTCGGCGGCGTTTGGAAGAAGAAGCGGCGAATGCACAGCAGATGTCTAAGGAGCTGAGCTTCGCGCAAGAACAATTGAACGACGCGGTCGAGAATATTTCGGAAGGTTTTGCTCTTTGGGACGCTGATGATCGGTTGATCATGGGCAATAGCCGATACAAGAATCTATTCCCTGACCTCAGCGATAAGCTGGTGCCTGGCGTTTGGATTGGAGATTTCTATCGCGCTGCATACGAACGCGGCATCCTTGACTCATCCAATGATGATCTTGAGACAGCTATCCAGTCTCGGGTTGAACGTCACAAAACATCGGTCACGGCTTACGATCAAGAGCTTGGTGATGGCCGCTGGGTACAAGTCAGTAAACGCAAGACTAAATCAGGTCACACGGTTGGTATCATGTCGGATATCAGTGATCGGGTAGAGTCTGAAGCAACAATCCGTCATCTGGCTACCATGGATACCCTGACAGGTCTGCCGAATCGCTCTCAGTTTCGCGAGCAGCTTCAAAACGCGATTGTACAAGCCGACAGGACCGGTCGCAAAGTCGGTGTAATGTTACTCGACCTGGATCACTTCAAAACAGTTAATGACACTCTGGGCCACGCCATCGGCGACGAATTGCTCGTGAAAGTCGCAGAACGACTTCGTGGCTGTCTTCGTAATACTGACACCGTGGCGCGGCTCGGTGGTGACGAGTTTGCTGTGATCATCACAAATACCGAAAACATCGAAGGTATACATGCCGCCGGGCGAAAGATTGTTGAGGCGCTGTCAACGCCATTTTCGCTAGGTGGGAAGACGGTCCACTCCGGAACCAGTATCGGAGTTACGGTA
>JABDJY010000027.1 GCA_013003285.1 Alphaproteobacteria bacterium
CGAAATCGCCGAGGCCCTGCGCCAGGTCGGCGCCCACAACACAAGCGAACCGCAAGATCTGGTGGTCCGCCACCCGGGTGCTTTTGAGCTTTAACAAATAGCCAAAGTCTTTATCCGCTCCCCCCTCCCTAACCCTCCCCCTCGCTGGGGGGAGGGAATGATAGCGAGGTGACGATAATTTACCCCCTCCCCCCTTGAGGGGGAGGGATGGGGTGGGGGGTACGCTAAATAGAATCAGAGGTTGTTAAAGCTCAAACGCGCCCGGGTGACGGATCACGAGATCTTGCGGTTCGCTTGTGTTGTGGGCGCCGACTTGGCGCATGGCCTCGGCGATTTCGTCGAAGAAGAATTTCGCCACATGGCCGGGCCCCCGGTCGCCTAAAGCCGCCAGCCCATACATGAAGGCGCGGCCCGAGAGGGTCGATTTCGCGCCTAGCGCCAGGGCGCGCACCACATCCTCGCCGCTGCGGATACCGCTGTCGAACAGCACGGTGGCCCGATCGCCGACCGCCGCGACCACGGAGGGCAAGACGTCGACCGAGGCCGGCGCGCTTTCCAATTGGCGGCCGCCATGGTTGGACACCACAACCCCATCGACCCCCAATTCGACGGCCCTTTCAGCGTCCTGCGGGTGCAGGATGCCCTTGACCACCAGGGGGCCGGGCCAGCGCTCGCGGAATTGCGCCACCTCGTCCCAGGTGAAGGTGCCGCCGGAATTCTGCCGCACGAACTTCACCACCTCGCGGTTGGGCAGGTTTTCACCGGCATAGGCCTGGTAGTTGGCGAAGGCGTTCTGGCCATGCTTGGACAGCGCCATCAGCCAGCCCGGATGGGGCAGCACATCCATCACCGTGTGCAGGCCGGGGCGGTAGGGGATGATCAGCTTGTTGCGCAGCTCGCGCGGGCGCTTGGTGCGCGCCGGTACGTCCAGGGTCAGCACCAGCACATGCACGCCGGCGGCCTCGGCCCGGCGCACCAGATCGAAATTGATCGCGAGGTCGTTGCGCGGCATGCGGTAGAGTTGGAACCAGGTGCAATCGGGCGCCAGCTCGGCGATCCGTTCGACGGGGGCGCCCGCCGAGCTGCCCAAGGTGAAGGGGATGCGCGCGGCCTGAGCGGCCCGCGCGAAGGCTTCCTCGCCCCCGGGCCAGACCATGCCCGGCAAACCCATGGGTGCAATGCCGACCGGGGCGGCGAAGGTGCGGCCGAACAGTTCGACCTCCATATCGGCTTTAAAATTCTCCAGCCCGTAGCGCGGCACCAGCTCGATGGCGTCGAGCGCGGCGGCGTTTCGTGCCATGCCTGTCTCGCCGGCGCCGGCGGCGCCGTCCACATAGTCGAAGGCAAAGCGCGGCACCCGGCGGCGCGCGCGTTTGCGCAAATCCATGACGGTCGGATAGCGCAACGCTAAATCGCTCGGCGGCTCCTTGAATAAGGGTACTTCTTTCGCTGTTTCTGGCGCCGTTTCCGGTGCCGGTTCAGCGGTCTTTTCGTTGTCGGACATGCGCAACTCCCCCATTACGGCCCCCATGCTAGCGCACAACGCGAGTTGGCGCAGCGGCGCGAGATTTCTATACTCGCCTTCGGCAACGCCGCCAATCTGCGGCGATATAAAAATAACCGGAGGGGTAGGGGCCATGGCCAAACCACAATTGCGCGGCGATCAAAGCTGGATTTTCGATAATTTTCTTATGCTGTCGGACAATGAGGATGTCTTGCATCCCGGCATCATGGGCGCGCGGTTCGAGCGCGGCTACAAGATGCAGGATTTGAACGCTGTCTACAGCAAGGTCACCGGCCGGCGGTCGTTTCCCAAGGCCTGGGCCAAGCGGGCGGTGGTGCTCGAAGGCATGGCCAAGTCGGCGGACGCGAACGGCCGCACGGTGACCGCTCGCCAGCTCTATCACCGCGCCGCCTTATGTTTCGGCCGCGCCCAGCATCTCATCCCGGTCCACGGCAATGCCGACAAGGTGGAATGGTTCGCTGGCCTCTATCGCTGCTTTGCCAAGGTCATCGAGTATTCCGATGGCGCCATGGAGAAACAATCGCTGGATTTCGCCGACGGCCAACAGACCCATTGCATCTTGCACCGGGCGCCGGGCGATGGACCCAAGCCGACGATTCTGTTTCTGCCGGGCATGGACCAGGTGAAAGAGGATGTGCCCAACCCCTACAATAACGATTACACAATTCGCGGTATGAACATCTGCTCGATGGACGGGCCGGGCCAGGGCGAGTGCAACGCCAACGGCGTGTGGCAGACCGAAAGTAACTATCCGCTGGCGGCATCCGCCGTGATCGACTGGTTGGTCGAACAACCTGAAGTTGACCCCGAACGGATCGGCCTTTTGGGCTTCAGCATGGGGTCGCGCTGGGGCGTGCAAGTCGGCGCCCATGATGATCGGATCAAGGCGGTGTGCGGCCAGATGGCCAATGTGGGCACCTTCGACATGATCTTCGAACAGGCCCAGCCCAACTTCAAACGCATCTTCATGTATATGGCGGGCTATTCCGATGAGGCCGAATTCGACGCCTTCATCGACCGCATGGATTATCTGCCCGATGTGGCCAAGAACCTGAAAGTGCCGCACCTGCTGGTGGCCGGCGACATGGACGAGCTGTGCGCGCCCAGCGATATCGCCACCTTCCGGGAGGGTCTGGGCGGCCCTAGCGAGCTGTGGCTCTATGAGGGCGTGTTCCATCCCATGGGCGAGGTCTCGGCCGAAATCTACCCGGCCATCGCCGATTGGCTGCTCACCAGTCTGAACGAAGGCCGACCGACCGGCTATAACCAGACGGTCTATGTGGATGAGGGCACAACCCTCGCCGATCACGAACACGGGTAGGATTTCGCTAGTCGCCGCTGCCGCGGCGCGACCCCCCACCCCATCCCTCCCCCTCAAGGGGGGAGGGGGTAAGTTATCGAC
>JABDJY010000327.1 GCA_013003285.1 Alphaproteobacteria bacterium
ACCGATCACGACAGGCAGCAATGAGGGGTGGGTGTAGATCGGCAAGTTTGGTGTCTCCGATCTCATCACGCCAACGGATGAGCTGTCTGGTTTGCAGGTAGGCGGATTTTGGTTTTCGTGGCAACACCGTTTCGATGTAACGGTCAAGGGCTTCACCGACAGTATGCTTTTTGGCTTCGGCATACTTGAAGTGACGGTTCTGTCGAATATCAGTTTCTTGATCTGCCGCCCATTTCTGGGCATCTGTTTTCCTCGCGAAAGTGGCCGTCAAAGGAGACTGCCCTTTGCGCCGGACCTGCGCACGATATGCGACGTTTCCACCTTTTGACACGCGCTTCTGGATCGAGGCCACACCCGCACTCCGTTGCAAAGGCCGTTGTCCTCAATTTACCTGATTTTTCATCACTAGCCATGGCTAATTGTGCCGCTAATGTGCCACGGGTTACGTCACCTAAGGAAAATAGTGTATAAGTCATTGAAAAGATTGGTGCGCCCGGCAGGATTCGAACCTGCGACCTGCGGATTAGAAGTCCGCTGCTCTATCCAACTGAGCTACGGGCGCCCGTGTCTAACGAGCACGTCCCGCATCGCACGCGCGGCTTCCGAAGTCAGTGGCTCCAGGGAACCTTGCGCGACACGGCAAAATTATCGGCATATGCCCTGGGTCTGACGATACGTTCCTTGGGTTGCTGAACGCTATAGGCGATATCGTGCTTATCGGCATAGGCCTTGGCGTCGTCTTGGCTATCGAAGGTCAGCCGCACCTGGGCCATGGTGTCGCCGGCGCCGGGCCAGCCCATCAACGGGTCGAGTTGTTGGCGGCGGGTCGGCTCGTATTCGAGCACCCATTTGCCGGTCTTGGCGCGGCCCGACTGCATGGCGGTTTTGGCTGGCTGATAAATTCGTGCACGCATTGCGTCTGTTTCCGTAGCGAGTATTGGCCCCAAGTGTCTCGGGATTATGGTCGGGGCGACTGGATTCGAACCAACGACCTCCTGCTCCCAAAGCAGGCGCTCTACCAGGCTGAGCTACGCCCCGGCTCGAAGCCTTCTAGGCGTTTTACCTGGCCGGGGCAAATGTAAATCCACCCTCATCGTCTAACCGGTAAAGCGCGTGGTCGTGCGGCAGGCAGACCGGCGATCTCCAGCACCAGCTTCTTGGCCAATGTTTCGGAGAAATCCGCCGGCGCTTCGACCACCATGGTGAAGGATCCCGGGCCGCCGACGACAAAGGCGTGGAAATAGCCGTTCAGATCGTATTTTACGCCCTCGACTTCCACTTGTTCCAACTGCGGGCGGATCGCCAGACCGTTGACGATGATGCCCCTGTCGAGGGCGCTTTGCCGGGCGGCGGCGACCAGCGCCCCGTCGCCTTCCCAGTCGCGGCCATCGGCCGAAATGTCGATCACCCGCCTTGTGCCTTCAATGCCATTCGTCTCGATCTGGGCGACGGAATATTCCAGCGCGCCGCGGATCGAGGTCAAACCGCCCGGCGGCAGCGGCTGGGCGGCCAGCGTGGCGGCGAAGACCCGCAGATCGTCCGGCGTCTCGATAATCGTCCAGCCGACGATGGTGCGTTGCTCCACCGACCATTCGACAAAGGTCAGCGCAATGCGTCCCAGCGGGCCGGACAGCATGGCGTCCATCACCTCGGGCTGGGTCAGCGCGGTGAGATAGCCGGCGCGCTGCAGGTCGATCTCGCTCCGGTCGATGCTGGCCGACACATCGACGGCCAGAACCAACTCCACATCGACGGCGATGGCCTGTGCCGGCGCCGGGCCCGACTGGAAGAATATAAAAGCTGCACCGAAAATCGCGGCCGAAAGCCTGAAAAACCAACGAATCATCTTAAAGCACCTGTCCCTAGCGGCGGCTGCCGGCGGGCAGGCGTTGTTCGTCGAGCAAAATTGGTTCCGCCCGCAATGTCTGGGTAAAGCCGCGCGCGCCGAAGGTGATTTCGCTGCCCTCCGGCAAATTCAGCTCGATGCGCCAACGAAAGTAATCGTCGTCGGGAAAACGCTGCTTATCGTCGACTAGCGTACGCGTGATGCCGGCGATCGATAAATCGTTGATCGCATTGCGGCTGTTGCTCTCACCAAAATCGACATCAATGCGCAAGTCGGTCACGTCGTGAAATGTCAGCGTCGCCGGCGCGACCATGAACTGGACGCCGCGTTCGCCGCCCTTCACCCAGTCGGCGATATAGTCGATATCGAAGCTTAGCTCGTGGCGCCAATCGCCCTGAAAGGCGTCGCCCATATCGAACTGCAATCCATAGATGATATTGTCGTGCCACGACATATCGTCGAAATCGTGCTTTGCAGATGTGTTATCCATGACCGTTTAACCGTGATTCTTGGGTCTACACGCGAATATTACCGAAACTCAGCTTAACTTTGTATTAACCATACCAAATCACACTGACAGCCGAAGTTCGGATTTTCTGTCAATATTTCCTTGGACTTATAAGGTTTATCTGCGATTTTAATACTTAGTAATCTGGGGATACAGTCTTAATGCCTTTTCGCAGAACCTGGCCGCGAGCTGCGCTTGTATCGCTATGTCTAGCGCTTACAGCTTGTTCCGAGCTGCAAGAGGCATTCCCTGTCGAGCCCGAAAAGACCGCAGTTGAGCCGGCGGAAGACGCTGCCGCGCCGGCACAGGCTGCCACGGAGACGGAAACTGCGCCTGCCCCGGCTGAGGGGCCGGCAGTGGCGGCAGCGCCGGTCAACGACGTTGTCGTCGCCCGGACGCGAACCCCGCAGATCGATCTCGGCACCGGCACCTTCATAAATGACCGGCCCATTTCCAGCGCTCCGCTGACCATAACCAATGGCGGCGACATCGTGCTCAGTTTCGCCAACGCCGATGTGCGCGACGTGGCGCGGGTCATCATGAGCGAAGTACTCGAGCTGAATTATTCGGTTCATCCACAAATCGACGGCACCATTACGCTGCAAACCAGCCGCCCCCTGTCGCGCGCCGCGGTGCTGCCGGCGTTCGAAAATGTGCTGCAGATGATCGGCGCGGCCGTTGTCCCGGTCGACAATCTCTATAAAATCGTGCCGGCGCAGGAAGCCCCACGTCAGGCCCAGCGTATTCGTATCGGCAACAACCGCCTGCCCCGCGGCAGCCAGTACGGTATTCAGATCGTGCCGCTGGAATTCGTATCGGCGCTCGAGATGCAGCGCATCCTCGAACCGGTGGTCACTCAGGGCAGCATCGTCCGGGTCGATACCGGCCGCAACTTGCTAGTGCTGGCCGGCCCCGGCCGCGAGATGCAGACTTGGCTGTCGCTCATCGACACATTCGATGTGGATTGGCTGGCCGGCATGTCCTTCGGGCTGTTCCCGCTCGAATTCACCGACGCGAGCTCAGTGGTGGGCGATCTGGAGAGCATCGTCGGCGCGACCAACGATGAGCCGCTGCAAGGCGTCTTACGCTTCGTGCCGCTGGAACGGTTGAATGCGGTGCTGGTGATCTCGCCGCAACCGTCCTACATCGCGCGCGCCGAGAAATGGATCCAGAAGCTCGATGAAAGTACCGACGAAGCCGGCCGCCGGCTGTTCGTCTACTACATTCAAAACGGCAACGCCGCCGATCTAGCCCAGGTTTTGGGCGATATTTTCCAGGCCTCGGAATCGCGCGACCGCCCGGGCCAGCCGTCGGTCGCACCAAATCTGCGCCGGGTTGTGGTGCGCGCGCCGACAACCCCGTCCTCGGATAACGATACATCGCAGAATAGTGCAGCCCAGCAAACGGCGAACCCCACGCCGACCCAAACCGCGAATTTAAGCGGCAACGGCTCCAGCTTGGTGTTCGAGGGCGAGCAGGAAGTCCGCATCATCGCCGACGAAGGCAATAACGCGCTGGTGGTGCTGGCGACCCCCAGCGATTTCCGCATGGTCGAAGCGGCGTTGATCAAGCTCGACATCCCGCCCCTACAGGTGCTGGTAGAAGCGACCATCGCGGAAGTCGAGTTGAACGAAACACTGCAATATGGCGTCCAATGGTTCTTTAAGAACGGCCGCAGCACATTCGCGCTCAGCGAGTTTGCGACCGGCACGGCGGATTCGATTTTCCCCGGTTTTTCCTATGTTCTGAACGCAACCGACATCCGTGTTGTCTTAAACGCACTCGATGAAGTAACCGACTTGAACGTGGTCTCGTCGCCGCAATTGATGGTGCTCGACAACCGCACGGCGCGTCTGCAGGTGGGCGACCAAGTACCGGTGGTCACCCAGCAGGCTCAATCGGTTAGCCAAGAAGGCACGCCGCTGGTCAATTCGGTCGAGCAGCGCGACACCGGCGTCATCCTGTCGGTCACGCCGCGGGTCAATGCCGGTGGCCTGGTGATCATGGATATAGAACAAGAGGTTAGCGACGTTGTTGCAACGACAACTTCAGGCATCGATTCGCCGACCATCCGCACCCGCAAGATCGCCAGTTCGATCGCCGTTCAGTCCGGCGAAACCGTTGCGTTGGGGGGCCTGATCCGCGACCGTACCTTCGACACCAATGTGGGACTTCCCATTCTCCACAGAGTACCGATTTTGGGCGCGCTGTTCGGGCGTACCGAAGAGACCGTTCTGCGCACCGAATTGCTGGTGCTGCTGACCCCGCGGGTTGCCGGCACCCAGGGCGATGCGCGCGCGATCACCGACGAATTGCGCCAGCGCATGCGCGACCTCGATCCGCTGATCGATCGGGTCAACCGGACGCGATCCTTGAGTACGACGCAGCGGATTATCGCGCCGGCGGAAAACGCTGTTACACCGCAAATCATACCGAAACCGACGGTATCGGCGCCGCAAACTGCGGTAGCAGTCACTCCAGCACCGCCGATCGAACCGACGTCCCAGCCGCTAGAAGCACAACAGGTTACCGCCGCCGACAATCCTTGGCGCGTTCAGTTGGCGTCTCTGGACAGCAAAAAAGATACAGAAGCAGCGTGGACGACATTGCAGAATGCAAACCAAGATTTGCTCAGCGGGATGACCCTGCACGTTCAAGAGACCGAGCTGCCGAAGGGAACTTTCTACCGTCTGCAAGCCGGCCCGCTGGCCGATCTGGTGAGCGCGCGGGGATTATGCAACTCATTGAAATCGCGTAATCAAGACTGTTTGATCGTCGCGCCCTAGGGCGGGTTTAGGCCGCATTCGAGGGTTTCGTGATTCCGCGCCCTTACGCGACACGCTAAGCTACGGCGCCCCCCAAGCTGTCAACTTCGAGCGCCACTTCATGAGCCTTCCCGCCGAATTCAGTTGGTTTCTTCCGGTCCTCGCCGCGCCTTTTATCGGCAGCTTTATCGGCCTTGTCGCCCATCGACTGCCCCACGCAGAACCCATTGTGTTCGACCGTTCGGTCTGTACATCCTGTCATAAAACCCTTTCGGCGCGCGATCTTGTTCCCCTGATTAGCTGGCTGGCGACGCGGGGCCGCTGCCGTCATTGCGACGCACCGGTGAGCGCCCGCTATCCGTTGACCGAATTAGCCGCTCTGATCGTCGCCATTTGGGCGGTCAGCGTTCTCAGCGGCATCTGGTCGATCCTCATCGGCTGCCTGCTCGGTTGGGCCTTATTGACCCTGACATTGGTCGATCTTCGCGAGAAAATGCTGCCCGACGCCATAACCCTACCCCTGATCGCGATTGGTCTGGCTGCCGCTCTGATTCTCGAGCCGCTCGACCCGCTGGCGCATCTCATTGGGGCAATTCTGGGGTTAACGTTATTTTTGGCCGTCGGCGCTACGTTTCGCCGGATAAAGGGCTATGACGGCCTGGGCGGCGGCGATGCCAAGCTATTTGCCGCGGCCGGCGCTTGGGTCGGATGGGCCGGATTGCCCAGCGTGCTGCTGATTGCATCTGTAACTGCGCTGGCCGTCGTACTTGTTATAATGGTGGTGGGACGCCGTAATATCTCGCAGGAGGAGATCGCGTTCGGACCGTATTTGTGCTTTGGCTTCTGGATCGTCTGGCTATACGGTCCACTGGTCATAATTTAGGCCCAAAAGCCGCGCATAATAACGCCGAGAGCAACGCGTATATTAGGAACGACGCTAATGGCACTCGAGACCGAAGATCCGAAATTTACCGCCGTAGAAGACGGCGCCGGCGAGGACATCGCCCGGTCGCCCCTGCTCGACCTGCTGGTCGAAAACGGTAAAATCGACCATCGAGAGGCCGAGCGCGTCAACCGCCTGGCCAACGAGACCCACGAGCAAACAGATATTCTGCTGACACGCCTCGGCCTCATCACCGAGGAGGCGCTGGCTCGTTTACTGTCGCAGTTGCTCGGCATGCCCTTGGTTGAGCGCAGCGAGTATCCGGAAAGCCCGCTGCTGGAAAACCAGCTGGAGATTAATTTTCTGCGCGAATATCGCGTGCTGCCCTTGGCCGAAACCGAGCAGGGCCTGGTGGTCGCCATGGCCAACCCGCTCGACGATTATGCTTTGAGCGCGCTGCGCCTGGCCACCGACAATCCGATCGTGGCCCGGGTCGGCATCCCGGCTGAAATCGAGGCCGCCTTCGAGGCCATGCTGGCGAGCGGCGATGTTGAGGTCGAAGCGCTCGACGTCGATGGTCTCCGGAGCTTCGACGATTCGGGCGAAGACATAAATCGGCTGCGCGATCTGGCTAGTGAAGCGCCGGTCATCCGCCTGGTCAATTCGATCATCGGGCGCGCCGTCGAAACCCGCGCTTCCGACATCCATATCGAACCCTTCGAGCGCGCGCTGCGGGTGCGCTATCGCATTGACGGTGTCCTGCGCGACATGCAATCGCCATCCAACAGTTTACGCGCCGCGGTGATTTCACGGGTCAAGCTGATGGCTAATCTCAACATCGCCGAAACGCGCCTACCCCAGGATGGCCGCATTCGCCTGGTGAACCGCGGTAAAGAGATCGATCTGCGTATCTCCACCGTGCCGACCATGCATGGCGAGAGCGTGGTGCTGCGTATCCTCGACAAGGGCGGCGTCGATCTGGGTTTCGACACATTGGGCTTCAGCGACACCACCCTGCCGCGCTATCTCGATATTCTCGACCGGCCCCACGGCATCGTTCTGGTGACCGGGCCGACCGGCAGCGGTAAGACCACGTCGCTGTACACTTCGCTGCTTCACCTCAACAATGGCGAGAAGAAAATCCTCACCGTCGAGGACCCAGTCGAATATCAACTCGATGGCGTTAATCAGGTCCAGGTGAAAGCCCAGATCGGCCTGACCTTCGCCAACGCGCTGCGATCGTTTCTGCGGCAGGACCCCGACATCATCATGATCGGCGAGATACGCGATGTGGAAACCGCCGAAATCGCCGTTCAGGCCGCACTAACCGGCCATAAGGTCTTGTCGACCGTCCACACCAATGATGCGCCCTCGACGATTACCCGACTGCTCGATATGGGCATCGAGGATTTCTTACTGACATCGACGGTCAACGGCATCACCGCCCAGCGGTTGGTCCGAAAAATTTGCGACCATTGCCGCGAGCCCATCGAGGTGCTGCCCGAAATCGTGCGCCAATTCTCCCTCGAGCGTTATGCGAGCGGCGATAAGATATCGCTATTTTGGGGGCGCGGTTGCGAGCAATGCGGGGGGACCGGTTATCGTGGACGCACCTCGATCCTTGAGGTTCTGGAAATGACCGATCCGATCCGTAGCCTGATATTGCAGCGCGCGGAATCGCAGCTCATTAAGCAATCCGCCATTGAGAACGGCATGAAGACCATGCATCAAGACGGGCTGGCAAAAGCGCTGAGCGGCGTCACCACGCTCGACGAAGTGTTGCGCGTCACCCACGAAGCCTAAATATGCCGCTTTACAAATATCGCGCGGTTAGCGCATCGGGAGACATGCTCGAGGGCGAGATGGACGCGCCCAGCACCGCCAGCGTGGCGGAACGCCTGGTCGAGCTTGGCCATACGCCAGTTCGTGCTGAAGAAGCTGCCGGCGCCGGCGCCAAAAAGTTCAACGCCACGGAATTCTTTACCCTGCAGCGCGGCATCAGCCGACGTAATCTGGCGCTTTTAACCCGAGAACTCTCCACCTTGCTGCATGCCGGCATCCCGCTCGACCGGGCACTGGAAATTTTGGCGACCATCGTGGAGAAAAAATATATCCGCGACACGATCGATCGAATTCTCGATCAGGTTCGCGGCGGCGATTCCCTGGCCGACGCCATGGCCACGCGCCCGCGCGACTTTCCCGACTTCTACACCAGCATGGTCAAGGCCGGCGAAGTCAGCAGCGCGCTGGATCAGGTGCTCGAGCGTTTGGCCGACTTCCTCGAACGCTCGCAGGCGGTCAGCGAAAGCGTGCGGTCGGCCCTGGTCTATCCGGTGATCTTGGTGATCGTCGCCTGTATTTCCCTGATCGTGCTGTTGACCGGGGTCATCCCACAATTCCAGCCCATGTTCGAGAGTGCCGGTCAGGCCCTGCCGCTGCCCATGGCCGTCCTTGTCGGCGTTGCCGACATCCTCGGTGCTTTCTGGTGGGCGTTTCTGATTGTGATCTTAGGTGCGGTTGCCCTCATACGCCGCGCCCTATCGCAGCCCGAAAGCCGGCTGAAGTACGACACTGCCCTCCTGCGCTGGCCGTTGATCGGCGGATTGGTGCGCAAAATCGAAGCCGCCCGCTTCTGCCGCATGCTGAGCACATTGCTACACAACGGCGTGGCCATGCTGCCGGCGCTGGCCGTGACCCGCGACACATTGAACAATCGCGCGCTCAGTGAAGCCGTCGACCGCGCCGCCCTCTCGGTGAAAGAAGGCCGCGGCCTGAGCCGGTCGTTCGGCGAAGAAGAGGTGCTGCCCCATCTAGCGCTCAGCATGATCCGCGTCGGCGAGGAAACCGGTCAATTGGAGCGCATGCTCGATCAGGTCGCCGACATCCAGGAACGCGACGTGCAACGCACGGTCGGCCGGTTGCTGGCGCTGCTGGTACCGGCGCTCACCATCGGTCTCGGCCTGCTGGTGGCGGTCGTAATCGTGACATTACTAAGCGCTATCCTTGGCGTGAATCAGCTCGCGTTCTGAATTATGATAACCCTTGGATTTTTGATAACCCAGCCGGTGACCATGACACACTCTCTGAAACGACTTATCGCCCGCAAACGCCGCATCGTCACGCCCATCGGCTCAGGCGGCTTCACGCTGGTTGAACTGCTTGTCGTGCTGGCGATCCTAGGTCTGATCGCGGCGATCGCGGTGCCCCAGACCATCGGGTATCTGGGACGCGCCAAGAGCAACACCGCAGGCATACAGATCGATAATTTAGGCGCCGTGTTGGACCTGTATCGCCTCGACGTGGGACGCTATCCCAGCGATTCAGAAGGATTGGACGCGCTGGTGAATCCCCCCTCCGATGCCGGCAACTGGTCTGGCCCCTATCTCAAGAAAGAGTCGGCCCTGCTGGACCCCTGGAACAGACCCTACCAATACCGGTTCCCCGGACAGAATGGCGAATATGATCTGTTCACACTTGGAGCAGACGGCCAGGAAGGTGGCGACGGTGAGAACCGGGACGTCGTGAGCTGGCAATAGGGCGCCCATGCGCGGCTTCACTCTCGTCGAACTGCTGGTCGTCCTCGCCCTGATGGGGCTCGCGCTGACGCTCGCCTCACCGCTGATTGGCAACGCACTACCCGGCACCGAAATGCGCGCCGCCGCGCGCGACGTAGCGACCGGCCTGCGCTATGCGCGTAGTTTGGCGATCTCGAGCAATAGCGATGTCACGTTCGACGTGGATGTAGAAGCGCGCCGGTTCCAAGTCTCGCAAAGCCCACGCAATGGCGGCTTTCCCAAAGACGCCGAAATAAAGCTCACCACGGCGCGCTCGGAACTGTTTGGAACGGGTGGCGGCAGCATTCGCTTTTTTCCCGATGGTACCTCGACGGGCGGCGGCGTGGAGATCATACGCGAGAAACGCCGCTTCGTGGTCACGGTCGATTGGCTGACCGGCCGGGTGGCGATCACGCCATGATGTCGGTGATCAAAGACAAAAGCGGCTTTACGCTGATCGAGATCGTCGTGGCGTTGCTCGTCTTGTCGATTGCCTCTGCGGTTATTTTCGAAGGCTTCTCGGTCGGCTTCCGCAACGCGCGCACCGCGGACGATTTCGCCCAAGCCGTCTTGATCGCCCAATCCAAATTGGCGCCGACGGGGGTCGCCGAGCCGCTCTCGACCGGGGTCACCTCGGGCGAGGAACTCGAGAAATATGCGTGGACCGTTACGGTCGATGAAATCGATCTCGTCACCGAAGACGCGGCAACACCAAGCGCGCTGCGGCCGTTCTCTGTGGCGGTCGACGTGGTCTGGAGCGATGGGCGTACGGAACGTACCGTATCCCTATCGACGCTTCGTCTTGCCGCGCAATAACAAATCCAACCCCGGCAAGCGGCGTCAGGCGGGCTTTACCCTGCTCGAGCTTCTGGTCGCGCTGACCTTGCTCAGCTTAGTTTTCGCCGCTTTGTTCGGCGAACTGCGCTTCGCTACCAGAGCCTGGGATGCGGCCGACGCCAAGCTCGACCGCAATGGTGAATTGCTCAGCGTTCATTCGTTTTTGCGCCAGCGCTTCCAACAAATTCATGTCGTGCAAACGACCCAACAACCCGATAACGCAACCAGCCCGGTGGCGTTTACCGGCAATGGCCGCTCGATGGAATTCCTCGGCACCATGCCGGCGAACATCGCCGACGGCGGGTTTTACGAAATTTCCCTATCGAGCGAGATCGGCCGCGACGGCACCAACCTGTTCATATCCTGGCGGCCGTTCGATGCAGATGGAACGACTACGGTTGCCGACAGTCCCGATAATTCACGCATTCTGCTACGCAATATCGACCAGGTTCGTTTCGATTATTTTGGCAAGACGGCCGATACCCTGGCGCCGCAATGGTGGGACAGTTGGCCGTCGCGCGATAGCGCCCCGTCGCTGATCCGCATGCAAGTATTGTTCGAAGACGGCGACCCGCGCAACTGGCCGGAGCTTCTGGTCGCGCCGGCCATCGCCAACACGGTGTTGAGGCTGCCATGATCGCACGCCGACCCAATAACCGTGGCATTGCCCTGGTCATCGTCCTCTGGACGCTCACGATCATCGCGGTTATTTCCGCCAACTTCACCACCTCGAACCGCGACGGGCTGTTTCTGGCGCGCAACACGGTTGAGCGGGCCAAGGCGGAGGCGCTCGCCGATGCCGGCTTCTACCGGGCGGTGCTGGCCGTGGTGAACCAGGAAGCCGAGCCCCGCGCCGGCAACGACGGAGAAGCGCAACCAGGCAATCTGGCTAACGCACTACAGTCGGTGCGCGCCGGTTTTGGCGACGGTCAGGGTCTGGGCATTCCGGAGAAACAGTTCGGTGAGTTCGGTCCCCCGAAATGGCGCACCAATGGCACCATCTATCAGTGGCCACTGGAGGGCGGTACCGTGCTGATTTCGATCCAGGACGAGGCCGGCAAAATCGACCTCAACGCCGCGACCGAAGATCTGCTGCTCCAGTTGTTTCGCGCCATCGAGCCATCCGAGCAAGAGCCTGAAGCTCTGGTCGACCGGTTGATCGATTACCGCGACGTCGACAAAGACCGCCGCCCCCTTGGCGCCGAGGACAGCGACTATCAAAGTGCCGATCGCGGCTATGGCGCCAAGGATCAGCCGTTCGAACGCACCGACGAATTACGCCGCGTGCTGGGCGTGACGCCGGAGTTGTTTCGTCGGATCGCGCCCATGATCACCGTGCATTCGCGCCAACGCGGCGTCGACCCCGACGTGGCGCCGGTCGATGTGCTGGCGGTTCTCAGCGTGGTGGATGACCCCGCCACTTCCCCTGCCAGCGCGCCGGAAACAGCGGTTCGTGCGCCGAATCGCCAATTGCGCGGACAAGTCCGGCAAAGTCAGTCAACGTCGCGCCAACGCGCCTTCACCATCAAAGCCGAAGCCCAGACCAGGGGTGGCGGTGTCTTCGTCCGCCAGGCTATCGTCGAATTGACCGGCGACCGCGACCAACCGATCACCGTGCATCAGTGGGAACAGGCGCGATCGCGGTTGGGCGTCGGGATATCGCAAACCGTTAATCCCTAGGCGCCACGGAACCAAAATTTGATTTGGCGTTCCGCTTTAAACCCTAAATAAAGCATCTATGTGACAGAATTATTCGTATTCAATGTAAGGACTTCTAGCGCTGGCTGATGTAATCATGTTCGGCGCGGCCCCCATTATTAGGTGTAATTTTAGGTAGTTTGATGGCTGAATTGGTTTCCAATCCGACGCTGGCAGTCGGCCGATTCTTCTCCTGGTGGGGAGGAGAATTGGCGGCCCTGGTGCCGACGCCGATTCGCCGGGCGCTGATCCGTCGGCCACAATTACGTGTTCTCCAATTCACCTCCGAGGAAATTCGTTTTTCCGACTATCGCGGTAAGCAGGTGCGTGAATTGGGCCGCATTAGCCTGGCAGCATTGAAAGACGATCCCAATCCGGCCGTCGTAGCTCAGGCCAAGCGACAATCGCGCAAGGCCGCAAAGACTACAATTTTGCTGCCATCCGAGCAGGCCCTGTACAAGCTACTTACCCTACCGGTCATGGCCGGGGCGGATTTGCGCGATGCGCTGGCCTTTCAGATCGACCGGCAAACCCCCTTCTCGCCCGACGATGTCTATTTCGACTACCGGGTCCGCGAGCGGGATAACGACGCCAAGCGCCTATCGATCGAGCTTGTCGTCGCGCCGCGCACCGTGGTCGAACGGGCGGTCAACACGGCCCGCCGGCTGGGCTTCGATCCGTCGGCCGTGGGGGTCGGCGAAATCAATGGCGGCGATCCGTTCGAGCTCAACCTACTGCCCCGCTCGATGGCGAGCCGACGGCGGAATTATCGCCCCTTGCTGGCGCTCCTGGTGATCGCAGCGCTGCTCGCCGGCGCCTGGACCGTTGCGCAAGCCGCGCTGGAGCGGAAAACAGCCACGGCCGACGCGCTCACCGAACAGGTGAACCTCGCACGCAAAAATGCCGATCGAATGCAGGCGCTCAAGGACGAACGCGATGCGCTGATATTGGAGGGTCAATTCCTCACCCAGCGCAAGCGGCAGGCGCCGAAGCCGGTCCTCTTCGTCGAGGAACTGACCCGCGTTCTGCCCGACCATACCTATCTGTTCCATCTGCAACAGGACGGCACGCGCCTGCGCCTGTCGGGATACACCACCGACGCATCGTCTTTGATTGGACTGGTGGGCGAGTTGCCCATGTTCACCGATCCCAAGTTCGGCTCCCCGGTGACCCACGATCCACGGCGCGAAAAAGACCGTTTCAACATCGTCGTTGAACTGGCAACCGATACGCCGGCGCCAGAGGGCGATGGGACGGAGGCCGCGCAATGAACCTCACCGTCTCGCCGTTCCTGTCCCGCCTGCTCGCTTTGGGCCTGTTGATCTTAGTCGTCGTTTTAGCATGGATAATTCTGGTCAATCCCATACGGGCAGACTTCGAAGCTCAGGAAACGCGGATCGAGCGTGGTTCGCAGCTTCTGCAACGTTACGAGAAGGCACTGGCTGATGAACCGGTACTGCGCACCGAAATCGAGCAATTGCGCAAAAATGATGGCTCGCCCGACCCCTTTCTGAAAGGCGCGAGCACGCAGATCATCGCGGCGAATTTGCAGAACCAGATCCAAAGACTGGTCGCCGGTGAGCCCGGCGATATTCGCAGCATCCAGGTATTGCCCGAAAGCCAGGAAGACGGCTTCGAGAAAATCGGCCTGCGGGTCACGTTGACCGCCGGTATTCCCAGCATGCAGAAGATTTTCTACGACATCGAATCGTCGGTCCCTTCGCTGTTCATTGATAATTTGGATGTGCGCACAAATGTCCGCCGGCGGCGGCGCAACGCGGAATCGTCGGTCAACCGGGTGCAAATCCGGTTTGATGTGTTTGGCTATCGAAAGTTGACGGGTAGCGATGCTGGTTAAAGGGAACAATTTGGCGTTCGTCAGCGCGATTGCGGTCAGTCTTGCTGCGGTGCCGGCCTATGCTCAGTCCACCGACGGCCCGCTCTCGGTCTTGCCCCCCATCGAGGCCCTGACCGAAACCATCGAGCGGCCGCTGTTTCGCGAGGACCGCCGACCGCCGACTATCGAGGAAGAGCAGCAGGAAGTCGCCGATGTCGAATCCGGGCTTTTTACCCTGATCGGCATTATCGTGTCGCCCAAACAACGGCTGGCACTGGTCAAAGTGCGCGGCTCGCAGGATGTCCTGCAACTCAGCGAAGGCCAGAAAGCCAATGGCTGGACCGTGCTTCAGATCAGCGCCGACGATGTAATTTTTGAATCTAACGATAAGACAGAAACTATTGAACTTATTGACATAAAGCCCGCCCCAAGTCGCCGGCCTTCGGCACGCGACCGGCGTCGGCAAGCGCAACAGCCAGCGCAACAACAAGCACAGCCGCCATCGGGTGAAGCGCCGCAGAGGTAAGGCCCGTTGGCCGGTCTACCAAACAGGTTCGGCGCAACAGCGATCATACATCGTATAAAATACGATCGGATCGCCGAACGAATGTTCGGGGATCGGGTTTCAGAAAAAAATCGAACAATTTTTTCGCTTTAGCGCAAATTTATTTCATACACGATGTTGACGGGGTTCATTTTTTTCGTTGCGCGAAGCATAAAATTTTAGCGGTATTCTGCGGGTTGCCGCGGAAAAACCAGGCATCATCGGGACCTATTCCTAACAATCGGCTAATTCACAATTTTTTAAATATACCCTGCAAATCTATTTGCATCGGTCGGAGAACCCGGTCGGATTCGAAAGGATGGAGACTGACATGTTACGGACAAACAGCGTACTCGCTGGGCTAGTCCTGTCAGTCGTTGCAAGTAGTGGCAATGCAGCATTAGCCCAGCAGACAAATCAGACCAGTTGTACTGATCGCTCTACTGCGCTCACGCATCTGTCGAAGAACTACCAGGAAGAACCCGTCGCGATGGGGCTCGCCAGCAGCGGGGGCGTTGTTGAGGTGCTTACCAACGACAAAGGCTCATCTTGGTCGATCATCGTCACCATGCCGTCGGGGCAAACCTGCCTGGTCGCATCGGGCGAAGGCTGGGAAGCCTTGCAGCCAATCGTTTCGGGTAAAATTCTCTAGGCGATTTTATTGCTCAACGCCCTTATTCGGCGTTGCCAAATAGCGGGTGGATAAGCCGGTCGCCAGACTTAATGGCGAGCCGGTGGACCGTCCCGGCATTCAATTCCAATACAGCGCGCACCGGAATTCCGGCGGAAATCGTGGTCAGCGAATGCGGTACCGTGCGTTCGACGATATGGACGATGCGCCCGTCCCGCGCGACAAACAGCATATCGAGGGGAATGAAGGTGTTGCGCATCCACATGCTGGCGACCCGCTCGCGCTGATGAAAGAACAACATCCCCGCGTCTTTGGCCATTTCCTGACGGAACATCAGCCCCTGAGCCTGCTGATCGGGCGCCAGGGCGAGCTCGATATCAAATTCATGGCTGCCTTGGGCGGTCTCAATACTCAGGGTCGAGCGATCAAACGTCGATTGTGCCAGCGCCGCTGTTCCCGCCATTACAACGGCCAGAACGACAATATTTCGCAACCAATTCATCGAGCCACCACAATATCTGAATTCAAAGGACCTATAGCGCCAGTATCGGCGCAAACTGTGTCAATAATTTGCCATATCTCGTCGCGTACCGGGTGCACAATGTCGGGATCGGCCAATGTGGTAAACCAGTGATCCGGCGGGTTACGGCCGGCAGCGCGCGACCATGTGAGAGATCGAAGCACCGCTTCGGCCGAATCCGGCAGGCGGTCGGGAATGTCGAACCCGTTGAGGGTCGCCCAAACCCCGGTCCAGCACCGCGCCACGCTCCACGGATTATAACCGCCGCCGCCGGTGACCAGCACCCGGTCGGCCAACGCGGCGGTGCGGCCCACCGCACGCCACAGGGCGTTGTTGGTCAGTTCCAAGCGGCTCAGGGGATCGTCGGCCAGGGCATCGGCGCCACACTGGATGACGACCATATCCGGGCGCAAAGCCTGGCCGATGGGCGCCACCACCCGGTCGACGATCATATCCAGCTCTTGGTCATTGAAGTGGCGCGGCACTGCCACATTGCGCGCATGGCCACCGGCGCGGTCATCTACGGCGCCAGTGAACGGCCACCTGCCGTCCTCGTGTATCGACACGGTGAACACCCGGTCATCGTCATGAAACGCGTCCTGGACACCATCGCCATGGTGGGCGTCGAAATCCACATAGAAGATATTGCGCACGCCGTGATCGAGCAGCCGCAGGATCGCCAGCGCCAGATCGTTGAGATAGCAAAATCCACTGGCCCGGTCGGGCCGGCCGTGATGGGTGCCGCCGGCCGGACTGTAGACAATGGCGCGCGTGCCGTTGGGCGGTGCCGCGGCGAGTAGATCGGCCGCCGCCAGCATCGCCCCCGCAGATGTCGCCGGCCTGGTGTACATGGTGTCGTGGATCGGGTTCTCCATCTTGCCCAGATTATGGCGTTGGCGGAGGTCTTCGGGCAGCGCTTGGTCACGCTCGCCTTGGCGCAGCGCATCGAGATAATCGGCATGGTGAAACCGGAGAATATCGTCGTGCGACGCCGGGAAGCTTTCAAAATAGGCATCGTCGGACAACCAGCCCAGCGCGCGGATCAGATCGATCGTCGCCGGCACCCGCGGCACCGAGAGCGGATGCTTGGCGCCAAAATTCGCCCGGCGATAAATCTCGTTACCGATAAAGAGCGGTCGGCTCAAATCGGGCATTGGCGTGACATCCGGCATGCCAATCACCTAGCGCCCCGGCCCGGCGATTGCAATCGGCTGACCAGATGCGGGGGCCATTGACGGCGGGGGGCTGGGACCGACATAGTGCGGGTCCTCACCTGGGGGAGCCGCGCGCCGGCTGAGAGGTCTCGATTGTCGGGACGACCCCTGGAACCTGATCCGGTTAATGCCGGCGGAGGGATGCGTGGGTTGCGATGCGAGACGATTGCGTAGCACAGAACAATAGCCCGCCAGGGCAAGGCCCCGCCGCGCTTGGCTTGCGTATCGCCAATGCGCGCCTTGTCTATGACGACACGCCCCTTTTCGACAATCTGTCGGCGACCATCACCGGTGGCCAATGGACCTGTATCCTCGGCCCCAGTGGGGTCGGTAAATCGACCCTGCTGCGCATGATCGCCGGGCTGGGTCCGACCGACCCGGCCACCGATATCACCGCCTCCGACGGATCGCCATTGGCGCAGCGCACCGCCTGGATGGCACAGCAGGATCTACTGCTGCCGTGGCTATCGGTGGCGCAGAATGTCGCGCTGGGCCAAAAGCTGCGCGGCGATCCCGCCGACCGCGAGCAGATCGCCACTCTGCTAGCGGATGTGGGGCTCGATAGCCGTCCCGACGCCCTGCCGGCGGCTCTGTCGGGCGGCCAGCGGCAGCGGGTCGCCTTGGCGCGTACCCTGATGGAAGACCGGCCGGTAGTCTTGATGGACGAACCATTTTCCGCCGTCGACGCCATAACCCGCGCCCGGCTGCAGGAATTGGCCGCCCGGCTGTTGCGCGGTCGCACGGTCTTGCAGGTGACCCACGACCCGCTCGAGGCCCTGCGGCTAGGTCACAATATCCATGTGATGGCGGGTCGCCCGGCAAAGCTCGGCGTGGTAATTCAGCCGCCGGGCGATACGCCGCGCGACCCCACCGACCCCGCCTTACGGGATTTGCATTTGGCGTTGCTGGCGCAGCTTAGTTCCGCCGCCGACGATCCCTCGAATGGCGGTGCGCCATGAGGTTTCTGCGCCCGCTCATCGTGTTCGCCGGCCTGCTTTTGGTGTGGCAGGCCGTTGTCTGGCTGTTCGACGTCGCGCCGTTCATCCTGCCCGCACCGGTCGATGTACTGGCCACGGCGATCGCCCGCGCCGACGTGCTCGCCGGCCATGCCGGGATCACCATCCTGGAGATATTCCTCGGACTGGCCTTCGGCACCGTCTTCGGCGCGGTCAGCGCGCTCACCATGTCCTATTTCCGGCCGGCCCGGTCGTGGATCTTGCCGGTTCTGGTGGTGTCCCAGGCGGTGCCGGTCTTTGCCCTGGCGCCGGTGCTGGTACTTTGGCTCGGCTATGGCATGGCGCCGAAAGTGGTAATGGCGACCCTGATTATCTACTTCCCGGTGACCGCCGCCTTCTATGACGG